>JACPSU010000149.1:0-3859 GCA_016193105.1 Deltaproteobacteria bacterium
GGAAAAGAAAGTGCTTCCAAAAAATTAAAAGAAGTAGAGTTTTTAAGTGCCACCCTCAGAATAAGAAATCTTTTAAACGCTCAAGATCAAAAAAGGCGCCCTTCTTCCTGCAGAGAAGAATATATCGTCGTAGGTAAGCAAAACCACACACAAACTAAAAAACAAGGATGTTTAGAGAATAACACAAACTTTGTAGTGCTTTATGCAGAATTACTTGCACTGCTTTATAAGAAATAAGAAGATGAAGAGTACTTTACTCATCACAATCAGCATAATTGTTGTTAGCCTTTTGCTAACAAGAGAAGAGCTATTTCCTCAATCGGAATCAACGCCCGAACAGCAGGTCAGCAAACTCATAGAGGCATTAAACAGTCAGGATCGTCAAACACGATATAATGCCCTCATAAAATTGGCCCAGCTTGGAGGAGATGCGATAGAGGCTAGATTAGATTTGGCTAACATTCTGACTCAAGACCCGGATCCGTACCTGCGAGCAAAAGCGGCTGAAGCATTAGGAAGCATCGGAGAGGACCTGAATATAGGACAAGACGTTTTTCCAAAACTGTTGCATGCCTTAAGATATGACAAGGATATTGGGGTACAGTATTCAACGATGCAAGCATTGAGTCATATGTATATTTATGCAGACCTTTCTGGGCCTTATATTGAAAATTTTTTAAAATCCCCACATCCATATATGCGACGCGAAGCAGCACTCACATTAGGGCACATACAATATGATGAATCACATCCAAAACTTTCAAAACTTTTATTAAATGATCCCAATGAAGATGTCAGAGCGGCGGCTGCAGAAGCGATTCATGAATTTAGGGTTGTTTTTATGGACGCAGAAAAGAAGACACCTCTTCCTGCGCTCACAAAGGCCTTAAAAGATCCTCACCCTAGAGTTCGGGCTTCCGCTGCAAAAGCGATGAGTAATTTTTGGAATTATGAATCCCCCATTGCTGCCTTAGGTGAGGCGCTTCAAGATTCCGATCCTGCTGTGAGATTGGCGGCCATTACTTCTCTTAGTCATTCCAGCAAAGATAGTACAGCTATTATTCCACAGTTCATAACTGCCTTGGACGATGAACAGCCTGGCGTGAGGTATCATGCGGCCATACTGCTAAGTAAGTACCCCGATAAAAAAGAACTCACCATCCCACATTTAATGAACGCGATGAAGGGTGAAGATCCAGAGATACGCGACAAAGCTACTGATGCTTTTATAAGCCTTGGAAAGGATGATCCCACATTAGTTCCCAGTTTTTTTCAAAGTGTATTAACTCAGCAGGATAGCAATACACAACTTTCTATTGTGAATGCTTTAATTGGATTTAGCAAAGGGGACGCATCCGTGACCATGCGCTTACTAGACCTCTTGGAGAATGAAGCTATTTTTTACGACTCAAAACTAAAGATTCTTCAGTCCATGGGTAAGTCGAGTCAGATCAATAACCAAGTTTTAGAAAAGCTCGCAGCCCAACTCAAATCCAAGGATCGTATGATGCGTCAGTCTGCTGCTGTGGCTTTGGAAGAAATAAGACCCAATTTATCTCCTGAATATCGCGTTACTTTAGAACAGATTCTTAAACAGACCTTGTATAAAGATAACTTACCCGATCTATGCCAAACCCTGTGTCGCATGGCAAATTCTCCAAGTATCTGGGCCAGCGATGCTTATTTACATCCAGATCACGCATTTCGGGAACAAGACCCCTGGGGATATGCATTACAAACTTTGGGAGCTTTGTTCGTAACAAAAGCTGCTTCTTTTTGCCCTCAGGCGCAATCGACGGTCGATGGCATCATTTACTCATTAAGTGCAGAGAGTCCAAATGCGCAGGGGTTGCCAGCAGAGTGTGATCCGATGACTTTCCCATTTGCCGATATTCAGAAATTTGCAAATTCCATGCTAAAGACACCCGGCATGGCTCAATCTGCCCCTCAAGTGTATGGAAATCAATTTTTGCTTCTTCTCATCTCTGAGATTTTGCGAAATCACCATAAAAAACTAACGGATGCGCAAAGAATGAAATTCATGGATCTTTATGAAGAAGCTAGAAGACACCTGAAGGCACAGCTTAGTCACGCTCCACAAACATATACTAATCAGCACGAAGGGAGTCTGTTTAACATCTATGCCATCGCAACTTCTATTTTACCAGATTCAATTTCTCTAGGGCCCATTGGCCAAGGTTATTTAATAAAAGCCATTGATCCCAAAAATCCTCTGCACATTGGGTATGATCCCTCTAGGACTCCGGAGTCTGAGAGGGCTTCTGCAGCAAGAGCTGTTCCAACATATCTTGCATTGTATCGCAGTACTGAGAGAGCTGATCGTGAACAAAAAGAAACCTATCGTACGCATTTAATGAGCTCTCTCAATAATTATGTATATTACTTGCCTTCTCTCATGAGTCATTTAAGAAGGGGAAGTGTTATAAGCCCTATGAGCGCTGCGGGGTATAGTCCCCATTCAGGAGAAGACAGCATTGCTCCTTATTATCTTTATTCCAGCATTCCTTATGCAACTGCCGCAGTTCAAAGTCTATTGCAGGAAAAACGCTCTCCCGAAGAAAAGGAAAAATTGCTTGAGTTAAAACGAGACCTTAGAACCGCCATTTTAAGTTTAGTCAACGAAAACGGACTTTTTTATACACCTGAATATTCTTCTTCCCCAGGATATGTGGATCCCTTATTTGGATTGGCTCTCATTCCTTATGCAGACGAATGTACGCAGGGTGAGGTGCCGTCTTTCAATCTCAAGGGGATTTTGAATTGGTAGCGCAAGATAAAATCTCTCTATACGAGAGCTGAAAGAAAGCGACTTACTTCCATAACAAAAATAGGAGGATGCGTTGTCAGGTCTTTTCGTTCTAAATTTTTATCAAGGACAATCTGAAATGAAAATTGTGGTTTCAGAAGAAGTGTATAATATCTTAAAGACTTTGATATTTCTTTTTCATTGGATTTAACTTCAACAAGAACATACGGAATATCATCCTGAGTTATCAAAAAATCAACTTCTCTTTTTTCTTTATCTTTGATGTAGAAGAGTTTAAAATTTCCAAAAGCTAAATCAGTCCAAGCATGACATGCTTTCAAAAGATGACAAGCCACTAAGTTTTCTAAGCGCGCGCCAGTGTTTTTTATTGCAGACCAATCATAAAGATATAATTTTGGTTCTTTATGGAGCGCACGTCGAATGTTACGTGAATAAGGTTTTAAAAGAAAACAAAAATAAAGAGCAGAAAGCACATCAACCCAATCTTTCACAGTCGCAAAAGAGACTTGTAAATCTTCTCGAAGAGACTCATAAGAGAGTGTCGATCCAGCAATGTCTTCTAACAATAAAGTAAGATTTTCTATTGCTTGCAAGTCGTTGACAGAGCGTAGATCTCGAATATCTTCCCGGATCAGACGTTCTCTTCTGAGACGTCTCCATCGTGAAGCTTCTTTTTCAGATGCACTCAATAGAGGCTCCGGAAATCCTCCTAAAGTTAAAAGACTTTCAAGCGGAAAACTGTGATGGGTCTGCATGAGCCACTCTTTTTGGGGTGGAGAGGGAACACGTTCTGATTCAGCAAGCGAAAAAGGGTGTAAGTGGTAATGGAAATATCTTCCTTGAAGACTGTCTCCGCCCTTTCTATAAATATCAAGGCGCGCAGAACCTGTAACAACAAATGAGACCTGTTCTTTATAAAGATCATAAAGTCCTTTAAGACTTCTCTTCCAGGTGCGTTGTTTATGAATTTCATCTAAAATAATGAGCTGTTTTTTCTTATCTGAAAAAGGGACCTGTTCCAAAATACTTTTTGGATTGCGTAGCCACAGTTTTCTAAATTCATCATCATCC
>JACPSU010000149.1:3881-6116 GCA_016193105.1 Deltaproteobacteria bacterium
ATCATCCCATGTAAAGTACCGCACATTGTTTTCTCCCTTGTTCCCCAGCGAACGAACGAGGGTCGTTTTTCCACATTGTCTAGGCCCAGAAATAAAGGCCATTTTAGATTTAGAAAGAGCATCTTCTTGAATGGTGTTTTGTAAATATCGTTTAATAAGGCGCTGGGCACTCATATCGTAATAATTCCATACTATTGAGTTTTGGTCAAGGAAATATTTTACTTGACTGAGTTTTGGTCGAGCTCAGCTACCCCCATTACTTTTGCTCAACTTTTCCTTAATTTTTGTCTTTAGAATGCCGATATAGAAGAAGGTTGATAGGAGTTTTAAACTGGTTATAATGAATAGAGGAGAGAGGAACGTAGGCGGAACTCCTAAAATTCTAATGGAATTCTAATAATTCCAAACTTTGAATGAAAACAACCAGATAAGGTCGTTTGTGGAATGAAAAAAAGATTTAGCTTACCCCTGATCTACATGATCATAGCATCGCTATGTCTTCCCCCAGGAGGCACTTTTGTCTCTGCAGCTCCCACTGCTGCTCCTCAAGCCAGCACGATAGAGCCTCCTGAAGAAGAAGGCGTTGATTTTTCAGAGTGGACACAAGAAGAATTTTCAGACTTTATCTCCTCTCTTCCTCCCGAAGATATCCAAGTCCTTGAAGCATCCCTGCCAGAAGATCAAAGAGAAATATTTGGACGATTAAGATCAGGTGTTGCCGAAGAGCCCCCTTCCGAAGAAGCACCGCCTGAAGAAGCTCCTGCTTTAAATGCCAACCTCCAAGCAGCGATTGAAAAACTTCAAAGCGATAACATCCGAGAACGGGCCCAGGCTTCCCAAACCATTCTCTCTGCTCTTCAAGATCCTGCACAAGCAGGGCAGCTTACAGATCAAGACAAAGCTTTTTTACAAGCCTCTCTCGCCCCCATCTTTGGAGCTAATTATTTAGACATGCTTTCACCTGAGATGACAGCGCGGTGGCAAGCCCGCCCTCTTTCTTCCGAACAAAGACTGACGTTACAATCTGGTGAGGCATTAACGGATATTCCTCCTGAACTCACTCAAGAAGAATTAAGAAGATTAGAACAATATATCTTACAAAAAGGGCAACATATTTCTGATGTCGTTAATTCTAAATACTTAGTCCACGGGGTAGAAATGGTGGCAGGAGATACCGAGACCCCACAAGCATGGGAGGATTATCGAAATAAAAGAAAAGCAGAGATCAAAAGGCAACTTGAAAAAGCCTCACAGGAAGGGGGACTCCCCACCTATGCCGAGCTTTCTGATGAACAAAAAGAAAAATTAGCTTCTACTCTCTATCGTCGATCGGCTCAAGTGGCGTGGAATATCAGACAACATGTGAATATGGAAGGGATGTTTGACGAACAAGGAAATCTCATCCCAGGACAAAAAGAAAAACTTGAAGCTGCCATTCGAAATGCCGCTCAAACAGCCACCTTTACTGCAGATGCCATACCGGCAGGAGATGCCTATGCCCCTCAGACAGAGCCTCATAAACAGTATACCCTTTCTGAATTTATTGCCTTAAAACCAACCCATCTAGACCCCACCCAAGTCCAAGAATTCAATCAAGCTCAAGAAGAAATTAGACGACTCAAAGAAGAAACAGCTCAAGCGATTCTATTGAGCTCCACTCCTCCACCGGCGGATAAATCTTTTTTAAAAGACTCCGGGTATGCGCAATATCATTTGGGAGGAGCACTGCAAGGATTTCTCTCGAACATAAAATCTTCTATTGAAGAAAGTGCTAAAAACCCAGAGAAGAAAGCCCAGGCAGAAAGAGAACTTGGCCAATATAAAACACAACTTCAAAAAATATTTACCTCTATTGTTGAACAATCTCCGTATGAGAAAAAGAGTCCCTATGCCCAAGTCTTAGGAAATGACTTTGGCCAAGCTCGCACTCTAGCAGACCTTCAAAAAGCTGTTTTGTCCGCTCAAACCAAATTAGAAGGAATTCACTCTCCCCATCAAACGGCATTTGAAGAAAAATATAGAGACCAACTCATCCCTTTTAACAATTTAATGGCTATCGTATCAGATCAAGGAAGTTTTATTAGTAGCGATCAATCCAAGGAAGCTTTTAGAAGGCTCACTGAAAACTATTTTAAAGGCCAAACAGACTCTCCCACCTATCATCAAATCGTTGATACCGCCTTAAACAACAAACACCCGTCTGTTAAAAATGAAGCTGTTCAAGAAATTAAAGCC
>JACPSU010000159.1 GCA_016193105.1 Deltaproteobacteria bacterium
ATATTTCGTTTCCAGTTGGGGTAAAATTATTCCATAACTAATTGAATTTACTTATATTTTTAGCTACCTGACTTGTGGCTTCAGTGACTACTTTTTTTGCATGTTTCGATCAAGAATCCTTTGGGAAGAGGTTTGACATTCTTAGATTCTCTATTGGAAAAGAACACTTACTTTTTCATCCTCATAAATAGGGGCCATTATACGGCCCGAAAGGGTTTTCATGCCGTAGAGAGTCCAATTGCTAATGTCTGCGTGTTTTTTTCCTCTAGGTTCTGGTAGTTGTGCAGCAAAGAGACAAACGGTTTTTTGATTTTTGATTAACTTTCTCCATTCCTCTCCTTCCTCTAAACATGTTGATAGGTCGTTTAAATAATACGCTGATTCAAATAAAAGTGACTGGTTTTTATACCAAAGTGTCATTGTCGAAAAATATAGGTTACCATTGCGTTTTTCAGGACTGAAATCTTCAGGTGTCTTACCCTCTAGGTTATAACAATGAATTTGAACTGAATAAGTAGGATAACAACGCCACTCATTAAAAGATTCCCAATATTGTTTTTCTCTCAATGAGCTAGTAAGGGCGGGGCGGTTCTGATTTTTTTGTAGCTTAAAATCTTTATAATCTAGAATTTCAAAATCATAGCGGTCCCAAAAAAGAAAGAATAAACTTGCGGCACTTACAAAGATTAAGGTTAAAACTAGTATAGTCCTCATTTTGTCCCTTTCAATTGAACATAGTACGTATCAAATTTTTTCATTAGTTGGATATTTTTTTTCGCTGATTTATATTCAATAACAGCTTCTCGCCACGGATGTATTGGATGATCTTCAGCTGGTCTAGGGGGATTGGGCTCAGATTTTTTACGAGATATTTTTCTTATAATTTTATTAATTATCTTTAAAAATGCTTCTAAAATATCTTTTGGCTTCATGGGAACTTTTTATATTATGATAGGCCAATTCAAGCCACAAGAAGAGGCTCTTTGAAAAAAGTAGCATCGTAAGGTTATACTTGTAAAGAGTAAAATTAATTTTCTAAAACCTCCACTTTTACATTTGGTGGTATAATTTTTTTCAGTGTGGGATTTGTTAATACCAAATTCTTTTGGCGAGTTTGGTGAGTTCGATTTTGGTGATGACGTTAATGCCTTTCCAGGTGATGAACTCAAAAGAAACTTCGTCTCCTACTCGAGCATTATCATCAAATCCACGGTCAACGGGACTTCGCATTTTTGTGTCGATTTCAAGATAATCAGCTGCCCCTAGAATAAAGTATTTATTTTTTTGATCATCTTCAATGGTATCAAAATAAGTTAAGGTTAGTTCCTTGACCTTCAACTTGCCTGGATCGTACGATATGATTTTTCCTTGGATCATTTATTAGTCTCCTAATTTAAACTTTCTAATGCCCTCTTTAAATTGCGATAAATTTAAAACATTTTTTGGAATATAAACTTGATTTCCGCCGCCATGGAAAAAAGTAGAGGCTTGTTCTCCATGTTTTCGAATTGTTCCACTCATGTTAGATGAGAGTCCTTCGTATAGCGTTTCAGAAAAGTTTTTTGGAACGGTAAATTCATGGACATAAGAAAAATTATTCCAATCCGGAAGAATGGCGTTTTCAGACATGGCTTGTATTTGAGACGTGGGCTTGGTTCGGCTCCAGTAGGAACCTAGCTCATCGGAATCCACACGATAAAATGTTTCTCCAGGCTGAGGGATGATTTCCGTGTATTTTTGTCCCAGGAAAGAATCTGCTGCTTTTCGGTCCATTTCTTCTAGTGGTCCTTTTTCTATATGGTGATTGAAGGTGCGGCCGACTTTGGAACGGCCATAGAGTTTTCCGCTCTCAAGAATCTCAGTTCCAGTGCGAATCGTTTCTGTAACATTTTTCTTGAAAACTCGGCCCCCCAACTGTTGCAATGTTTCCGAGGCAGAGGCGATGCCAGCGGCAATATTTCTGTAAGCAGCCCCAGAGCCTAGAAGAAGTCCTACTCCTGCCAGAAGTTGACCAGAAGTACCTATAGATTCTTGAGTGAGGAGATCTTGTCCTGTGACCAGTTCATAAAAGTCCCGCGCATCTCCAACCAGAGGGGTCACAGAGATGCCGATATCTAAAAGTGTTTTGGTGTAGGTCACGAGTTTGTGTCCGATAGCTAGAAGAAGATTTCCTAATTCTTTTTGATCAGTGGCGTAGGTTTGATCTGCTTCCAGAGCAGCGAGCTCTGCAACATCTAAGAAAAGACTAACGGAGGATTCTCTGGGACCTGCTTTTTGTCGTGTGAGATCAATTTCAGAGAGCAGATCCACAATACTTTTTCTTTCCTCTGAAGTTGGGCTTGTCTTGAGAGCTTTAATAAAAGGGTGAGGCGGAGCTAGATCTTCTGCCCTCAAGGCATCATTGTATTTTTGGATGGAACTTGGGAGCGCTGTGTTGACTTGTTCTATATGGGTAGCCGCATTGACCAGTTCTTCACTGGTACTTTTTAAATTCGTATTTAAGTTCTCAAGGGCTTGAGTAAAATTTGAATGAATGCGTTTCCAATCTGTGTGGAGTTGATTGATCGTTGCTTTGTCTTTGGCTTCAAGCTCTGCTTCAATTTGTGCAGTTCTTTGAGCAGCTCCTTCGGGAGTGTCATAGGGGCTTTCTGAAGAAGGAGCTCCGATTCCAAATGAAAAGCTAAGTGGCCCTTTTTGAAAGGTAATGCTAGGTGAGGGGCCCCCTGGAGATTTAAACAATGGATTTTCATTGGAGCCTTGATTGTCTTGAGAAGATGATTTTATCGAAGAGCCAAAGAGAGAACCAAAGCCTTCATTCATTTGGTCATATTGATCTTTTGGCATTAAAAAAGAATCTTTAACGCGAAAACCTATAATGATATCTGGGGTG
>JACPSU010000160.1 GCA_016193105.1 Deltaproteobacteria bacterium
CAAACGAGAACCTGCCAATGCCAGAGTGATTTTAAAACTTCAATCCTTAAATGAAGAGCTCCAAAACCCAGAAGTTCTTGACCAAAAACTTCTCAGTTACACGCGAAATATTCTTCTCATCTCAAGTATGCAAATTGTGAAAGAAAAAACAGCCAAAACTATTCTTTCTTTTCCTCAACCTGAAAAACTCCAAAGTGAACAGACACAAGTTTTTAGCCCCACACCCCAAGATGAATCCCCCAAACAAAGTAAATTTAATAAAAAACTAAGCTTTCTTAAAATTGCTCTTGGCCCCGAAGAGATCAAGGGTGATATAGGGCTCCATGGTTCTTTTGAATTTTTCACAGTCAACGATCCTTATAGAGGGACAGATCCCAGGTTTAATCCAACCTTTAACAATATCTTTAAAATCGAAGGAGATTTAAAAGGCCAAGAAATGTACCGATGGAAAGGAGAGCTCTTAACTCTGGCCCTCCCTTGGTGGTTTGCGATCGGAGATAAAAATTACCCTTTAGCCTGCATCAATCCCACTGGAACCCTCATAAAAGAAGAAAGAGATACCATACGAAATTTTGGAGACCAAAGAGTCCTTAATTACGGCCTCACCTGTCGCTTTCTGCCCGAGCATGCAAAAAATATTCGCCTGGAAGCCAGCGCTTCTACCTCCGCATATACAGCTGGATATATGATACAGGGAGATGAATCTCTCATTACTCAGGAGTGGAAAGATTATTATTTAGCGCAAAAAGGAGCACCCCCAAAAGGAAACTTAATGAAAAACGGTGCTGATTTTGATGATTCCATTAGCTTAGAAGCTAAGTGTCAAATCAAAGGAGATATCAATCAACCCGGAGATCTGATGTTTGAATGCGGGGGCTTTTATACTAAAAGAAAACTCCAGTTTGATCATGATAACAATATCCAAATTTCTCCTTACCGAGATCAAGTAGACAGCGCCACTCAATCGGGGCTCTATCTTACTTTACAAATGGGGCTCTCAGACCGAGAATCTAGGCACAAAAAGGAAACAGAAGGATGGGCCACCTCCTTGGTAGGAACCTTCCAAATAGAAAATGATGAACTCCCCTCAGAACTGATGACTCTTTTTAACCCCCAAGAGGCTAAAAAAATGGACGAGCGCCAAGCAACTCTTTCACTTTACTTAAAATTTGATTTTTAGGTTAAGCCTACTCCCATCAGAAACTTTTTATCCTTGATTTTATTATAAATACTATAATTTATGCCTTGATTTTTTTATAATTAAACTGTATCATTACCTTGATTTATTTAAAATACCATGAAAAGACGAATAGATAGCTATCTTCAAGATTGGAAGGAATCCCACGACAGGAAGGTATTACTTCTTCGAGGTGCTAGACAGGTTGGAAAAACCTATTGTATTCGCAGTCTTGCAAATACATTTGAGACTTTTATGGAGATTATGATTGCCTATTCCGGAATTTCCCTCAAGCCGGGAAAGAGTCTGCTCTTTTTTGATGAGATTCAGGCTTGTCCCAATGCCATTCGTGCTTTACGCTTCTATCAAGAAAAGATGCCCGAGCTTCATGTCATTGCGGCAGGGTCTATGCTGGAATTTGTCCTCTCTGAGATCCCCTCCTTTGGTGTTGGAAGAATTTCCAATCTCTTTCTCTATCCTCTTTCCTTTCGAGAATTTTTATGGGCCTTAGATCGTGAAGAGTTGGATCAAATGGTACAAAACGCAAACTTCAGTCAACCTTTGGATGCTACTTTGCATTGTGAATTACTAGAAAAATTCAGAATGTATCAGGTTTTGGGAGGGATGCCTGCCGTCATCTCTGCCTTTATCTCTGGAAGCGATCTTCCCTCCTGTCAGAAAATCATAGACGAGCTTGTAACGACCCTCCAAGATGATTTTGCCAAGTATAAAAAAAGGGTGTCGGTTATCCGCCTGATGGAGGTTTTTCAGTCGGCTGCTCATCAGGCCGGCGGGAAGTTTCAATATTCCAAAGTTGCCCAGCAAGAAGCGATTCATGGATATAAGGTGGCCTTAGAGCTATTGATCAAGTCGGGACTGATCTATCGCATATATCATACATCAGCCAATGGAATTCCTCTAGGTGCCCAGATCAATGAAAAAAAATTCAAAGTCATTCTTTTTGATCTAGGGATTCATCAGCGTCTCCTAGGGCTTAATCTCTCTGATCATATGGTAAAAGAGCCAATTGATCTTATTAGTAAAGGGAACTTGGCTGAACTTTTTACAGGACTGGAATTAATGGCTTATCATGACCCCAATATTCGTCCTCAGCTTTACTATTGGCACAGGGAATCTCGGGCAAGCAATGCTGAAGTTGATTATGTCGTCCAAAGAGGAAATGAAATTCTCCCCATTGAGGTCAAAGCTGGAACAAAAGGGGGAATGCGAAGTCTTTTTTTATTTCTCGAAGAAAAAGGAATCAAACGTGGAATTCGCCTTTCCCATGAAAACTTTGCTCGTATGGAAAAGGTAGAAGTGATCCCAATTTATGCTATTGCAACTCTTACCAAGCGGTAAGGGAATCTTCGCTCGCTCCGTTGACACAGAATAATGTTTGTTTTATGAAAGAGACACTTCATGAAAGTTAAGATTCTTTTAATTATTTTTTGGATTCCCGCCTTCGCGGAGATGACCGTCACCCCCGACTTGATCGGGGGCACGAATCTCTTCGCACAAACCACAGATGAATCTATTTTTGATGAAGGCGCAGAAGTCACCATCGATCCCAATGATATTGGTGAAGACGTCCGGCTTTGGGCACAAAATACCGCCATTAAACTCAAAGAACTTCTGGTCAAAATTAAAACTCTAAGCATTCAAGAAAAAAGAGAACTCCTGACACAAAAAATTAAAGAATGTGTTCTAGAAGCTCAAAATACAAGAGAGCTTCTTCTGATGCGCTTTGCATTAAACCGTGCTTTAAAATTAAGCTCTACTTTTTCTGACTCTGATGATGAACTCATTGTTCACTACATTCTTTTGCCCATTATTAAAGAAGCCATCCATATTTATGAAAGAGCAGATCTCCCCTATTTAACTGCTAATCAAAATAAATCCGCAGAAGAAATTGAATCCCCATCTTATACTGCATTTTCCAAAGCCCAAATTGGATACTTACTCACCGTCTCAAATATGAACAAATCCCCAGAAGGACAATTTGAAATTTTAAAATTAGCCCTTGTGTGGGTCACAAACGATCTTCTTCGCTCTGCCGAAACCAAGCGAAACCCTGTAAATGCTAATCTTATTTTAAATTTAAAAGAAATTTACTTTAAATACAAAAATTTGCCTGCCGAAGAAATAACCTACACCGTTTTAAATCGCATCCGAACCATGCTTCTTAAAACCTACCAAGAGATGGTCCCTGAAAAAGGAAAAGTCCTTCTTCCGTTTATGATCTATACTCCCTCACAACCTGATCTTGTTTTTAAACCACAGACAAAAGAAGAAATACCCGTCAAACCTAAAGAAGAACCCAAACCCAAGAAAGTCATTTCAAATGACTATGACTCAGCAGTGTTTCATTGGATTCGGATGGGAGTCGGAGCTGGAATTAAAAACAATGAACCTATTTTAAATATGTCTGCACAAGTTCTTAATGGCGAACGAGGCGACACAGGAGTTGAATTCTATGTTTTGAAAGGCAACTTTGATATTTCAAATAATAAAGAATTTGATAGCCAAACAATGCAAGCGGGAGGGTTGCGTGTTCCCTTTATCCCTATTTTAACTCCACACGTGCAACTTGGCCCCTATTTAAATATTTATGATTATGCTTCAGATGAGGCTAAAAAAGAACAATATGAGAGTTGGTTCGATACAGGTTTAACCTGTAATATCCAACCTTTCCCAACAAAAAATTTAAATATCAACATCAACGCCTACTGGGATTTAGGAAGCAGCCAAAACAATGTGGAAAAAACAGTAAAAGTAAACGATTTGAATCTATCCGATGCCTCTCAAGAATGGCAAGATCAATACAAAAAAATGGATGCCGAGCACTACCAA
>JACPSU010000011.1 GCA_016193105.1 Deltaproteobacteria bacterium
TTCCTTTGGGTATAATTATGGAATTCCATCTGATGCGGATTTGGTGATGGATGTACGGTGTCTTCCGAATCCTTTTTTTGTAGATCGGCTTAAAGATTTAACAGGCGAATCTCCCGAGATTGTTGAATATCTCCTGTCTCACAAAGAAACCCAGGATTTTTTAAATAAGTTTTATGATTTAATTGATTATTTGATCCCTCTTTATAAGAGAGAGGGGAAATCCTATTTAACGATCGCGATTGGATGTACCGGAGGTCGTCATCGTTCGGTTGCCATCGCCACCAAGCTCAAAGAGCATCTTTCTTCCAAAGCCATCTCTCTCGACATCAAGCACCGCGACATGGGGAAGTAAGCGTTTAAGCTGCCATGTCAAATAAGAGCTGATCAGATAAGAGAATAGGTTTCTTTTGATGACGACCATCTTTTGTTTCTTGAATGCCCACGATTCCAACTTCTGCTAAAAACATAATATCTTCATATACATTTTTAAAATCTCGATTGAGCAACTTTGCAAGAGCATAAATAGACTCTGGTTTTTTTTCTCTTAAAAGTTGAATGATTCGTATTCTACTATCAGTAAATATAGCTCTAGCCGTTTCTGCATCCGCAACATAAGTGGCAGTTTTAGATTTTATTTCTTTTCCCGCTCTTATTTTGTCAGCGGTGTCTACAAACTCATCTAATGCCTCATCTAAAGATTTAATATGGATTGTTATCTTTCTTAATTTCATAAGAGCCCCCTTTTTGCTAATTGAACTTCGATATCTGCCTTAAAATCATTTCTCAAAGTTTTAAGGTCTTTGAAATGATATGGCATTTCTGTTTTTCCTGTATGACGATGATGCCCCTTTGGATGATGATTGTCATAGCCAACTAAAACCGTTCCTTCATAAACACAGTAGAGAGAATATTTATACCCTTCAGGGTATTGAAGCTTATCGGTAACTTTCCAGATCTTCATTTCTACAATAACTCCATTTTTGAGCAGAACTTTTGTATGCAATATAGACTTGACCTTTTCCCTGCTCATATATATGGTTTACAGTACCATATATTATAAACAATATCAAGATTTCTTTCTTCCAAAAACATCTCTCTCGACATCAAGCACCGCGATATGGGGAAGTAAGTTTAGGGCAGAGAACGGGAAGTCATAATTCTCATAAGGGTTCAAAACACGTCAATAATTAGAAGATTAGGGGTATTTGACCCATATAAATTGCTATGATATTAGGCATTTATAGCAATGAGATATTTAGCCATTATTGTCAGCATTTTAATCTTCAATGTATCTGAGGTGTTTTCACAAGATCAGTCTGAACTTCAGAAAAATCTATATTCAAATGATGCTCAAATTCGCATGAGCAGCGCATTTAAACTTTGGAATTTTCAATCGACAGCTCAGGTAAATGATCAACTCCTTTTAGAGAGCGTTCTAGCTCAAGCTTTGTGGGGAGAGTCTTTAATGGTTGTTGGAGGACTGGCGCCCGCAGGATCCATTAGGGGCTTTCACCCTGTCATATTAGAAAATTTATTAAATAAGATGCAAAAACAACAAAGCATTCAAAATACAGATCTAGGTTGGTTTATGGTAACTGAAGGTGAGTTTACAGAAACAGCGCTACTTGGAGCCTATAGAACACCTTATGATTTTATAATTTATTCTCGAGAAAGTATAAAAAGAATTTTGAAAAATAAAGAAATTCGAAATGAGCTCAGGAATCTTGGTTTTAGGTATCTGTCCGATTCAGATGTGGAACGTTTTATTTTAGAATTTAGAGATTCTGTGAGGCGGGTATATATAGGTGGGACTGTCATAGAGACAAGAGCCTTTACAATCGCTTATGGTATTATGATGGGGTATCCCTTAACCGATGTGCTTGCTTTTGCAGATGGTGTTGACCAAAGTAGCAATATTGGAAATTTTACAACGCATCCTTTATTTCCAACAGTAGGAGCGTTTAGAACACGCTCTCCATTTTCAGAAGAGGTGAGGGAAATTAGAGTCAGAGGAAATAAAATTGTAGATATATTTTTACATCTTTTGGCAAGAGGTCATACGTATTTAGACATACTGAATTCCTCAAATGCCTTATTTTGTGAAACCGTCTTTTCAGGCTAAATAATAAAGCACAAAGTTGCTTATTAAGCGGCCAATAATCCCATTCTGAGAGGTCTACTGAACGAGGTAAATAAATTTTTTCTCTCTTTTTTTGGCTCATTTGCTCTACTGGGGCTTTCTCTTAAAAAATAAAAAGATTCTCAGAGAAAGAGATTCTTCCTGCTGAACGCCCTCAGAATGACAGCAGATATGTCCCCCAAGTTCTTCAGAGAGAAGTTTTCAAAAGAGATGAAGGACGATGCTCGTATGTCAGTCCGGAAGGCAAATCTTGCGGAGAGAAAAACTTTCTAGAACTAGATCACATTCATCCATTTGCCTTGGGTGGAGAAACTGCAGAAGAAAATCTTCGATTACTTTGTCGAGCCCATAATCAATGGCGAGCAGAAAAAACATTTGGGGTAGTTCTAAGATGAGAATAATATTGACCCTTTGAATTTTCTTGATTATGTTTTTTTAAAAGGGAGGTGTCGTTGTTATGAAGAAAAGTATCTATTTTTTAATAGGGGTTATGTTGTTGTCCAGTCAGTTGGTCTTTGCTCAACCTGGCGTTGATGAGGAATATGATTGTGAGACCACAGTCCTTAATCGCTCTGGAACTTTAGATAGTAGTCGTTGTAAAAATCAAGAGGGCAGAATTGCGTGTTATGAGGATGTCAGACAAACATGTCTTGAAAAAAATACGCGCAAGAAGCTGCTCATGAATTTTAGACAATTTACGGGAAGTTGTGTTTCTAGTTACAGTGGGTGTTGGTAGAATCCAGAGCTTTTCTGATTTTTTCTTGACAGAAGCCTAGGTCAAAGTTAACTTTCGTACTTTGTAGTATCTAAAGAAAGGACCAAAGAGAGGAGAAGATATGCCAAAAAGACGGGTATTGTTTACATCAGAATCAGTAACAGAAGGACATCCAGATAAGCTGTGTGATCAAATTTCAGATGCGGTGCTAGATGCATATCTAGCGCAAGATAAAGGTTCACGAGTGGCCTGCGAAACGCTAGCGGCTACGGGCGTTGTGATGGTGGCTGGAGAAATTACATCTCGCGGCTTTATTAATGTTCCAGAAGTAGCTCGCGAAACCATTAAAGAAATTGGATATACAAGCTCTGATATGGGTTTTGATTGGGAAACCTGCTCAGTCGTGACTGCGATTGGCAAACAATCTCCGGATATCTCTCAAGGTGTCACCGAAGGGGAAGGGCTTTATAAAGAACAAGGGGCGGGCGATCAAGGAATGATGTTTGGCTATGCGTGTAATGAAACCAATGTTCAAATGCCGATGTCGATCCTCTATGCCCATCACCTTACACGAGCGTTAAGTAAAGCTCGTCGTAGTGGAAAGCTGCCATACTTAAGACCTGACGGAAAATCTCAGGTCACGATCGAATATGAAGATGATAAACCTGTTCGGATAGATACGGTGGTTGTTTCTTCTCAGCATAGTCCTGATGTGAAACATGAAACTCTTCAGGAAGGGATTAAAGAAGAAGTGATTCGAAAAGCGCTTCCTTCTGAATATCTCGATTCTAAAACCAAAATTTTTGTAAATCCCACAGGCCGATTTGTCATTGGAGGCCCTCGTGGAGATACAGGGGTGACCGGTCGAAAGATTATCGTCGATACCTATGGGGGGCACGGCGGACATGGCGGCGGGGCTTTCTCAGGAAAAGATCCTTCGAAAGTAGATCGTTCTGCGGCTTATATGGCACGTTACATCGCTAAAAATGTGGTGGCTGCAGGTCTGGCAGATAAATGTTTGGTTCAGCTGGCCTATGCCATTGGGGTAGCAGATCCCGTGTCTGTCTTGATCAATGATTTTGGGACAGCTAAAGCCTCTATTGCTAAGATTGAGGAAGCCATTCGAGAAATTTTTGATTTAAAACCCAAAGGCATTATTCGCTCTTTAGATCTCCTTCGTCCGATCTATAAGAAAACAGCAAGCTTTGGCCACTTTGGACGAACGGAGCCTGAATTTACATGGGAAAGAACAGACAAAGTCAAAGATCTCCAAAGATTGGTAAGCTAGTCATGGCATACGATGTTAAAGATCTAGCCCTAGCCAATAAAGGTAAGCAAAGAATTGACTGGGCTGAAAAAGACATGCCCGTTCTTCGCTCTATTCATGAATCTTTTGCAAAGAAAAAGCCGCTCTCGGGTCTTCGCATTGCAGCTTGTCTTCATGTGACGACGGAAACGGCAAATCTCATGCGAACATTAAAAGCAGGTGGAGCCCAAGTACTTCTTTGTGCCTCAAATCCTTTAAGTACACAAGATGACGTGGCAGCTTCTTTGGCCAAACACGATGAAATTTCTGTCTTTGCCATTAAAGGGGAAGACAAAGATACGTACTATGGTCATATTCACTCGGTTTTAGATGCCAAACCCACCATTACTATGGATGATGGGGCAGATTTGGTCTCGGTTCTACACACTAAAAAAACAGGGTTGATTGGAGATATTTTAGGGGGAACAGAAGAAACAACGACAGGGGTCATTCGGCTCAGAAGCATGTCTGAAAAAGGGGTTCTTCAATATCCCATTATTGCGGTCAATGACGCAAAGACCAAACATTTTTTTGATAATCGCTACGGCACAGGCCAAAGTACACTCGATGGTATTATCCGAGCCACTAATAAACTCATGGCAGGCTCTGTGTTTGTGGTGAGTGGCTATGGGTGGTGCGGAAGAGGGCTGGCCATGCGAGCTAGAGGAATGGGGGCCAGAGTCATTGTCACAGAAATTAATCCTTTAAGTGCTTTGGAAGCGGTGATGGATGGATATCAAGTGATGCCAATTGAAGAAGCGGCACCTCTCGGAGATATTTTTTGTACCGTTACAGGAGATGTTAATGTCATTCGTACCGAGCATTTTGAACGAATGAAAGATGGAGCAGTCGTTTCTAATTCAGGCCATTTTAATGTGGAATTAGAATTAGAAAAGCTGGGCCGACAGGCAAAAAGTAAAAAAGAAGTAAAAGAGTTTGTCGAAGAATACACGCTTTCCAGTGGCAAAAGAGTTTATGTTTTGGCCGAAGGACGGCTTGTGAATCTCAGTGTGGCAGAGGGACATCCAGCCAGTGTGATGGATATGAGTTTTGCCAATCAAGCGCTCTGTGTAGAATATTTGGTGAAGAATCGTCAAAGTCTTCAAAGTAAAGTCTATTCTGTTCCAGAGGATATTGACAAAAATATTGCTCGCCTGAAACTCCAAGCAATGGGAGTTCATATTGATGTTTTAACGCCTGAGCAAGAAAAATATCTTAATTCCTGGGAACTGGGGACTTAGTCCACCGCATTTAACATCTCAAACGACATTTAATTTTTAAGAAAAACAGTGATCTATTCTCTTCTGTTATCATTCGTTATCGTTTTTTAAAAATAAGAATCCATTTTTGTAAAAAATACCTTGACGCATTGTATTAATTTGATATTGTCAAAAACAATAAGGGTATTGTAAGCGTTCAATTCTGAAAGACAATCTCTATTTTAAGAATTCCATTATTGAAACTGAGAAAATTTCTACACTTGCTCAAAGCTGGGTAGTCCCTGCAACCGTCCATTCCTCTAATTTTTCATATTATATTGTTCAATTTGACCCTGCTAAACGTCTCAGTTTTAAAAAAGAGCTTGAAAAAATTTCAGAAATTAAGCGTTACGTTCCTAATAATGGGTATATCGTAAAGCTTAAGGGGACCTCCTTGGACTTAGATCAATTACCAGGGGTTCAATGGTATTCTCATTATGGTTCTTATCTTAAAGTTGATAAAAAACTTTTAGATCAGAATACTTCAGATGAGGTGTCTTTACATCTCCATCTCTTTTCGCGAGACGACAACGCATCGGTTCAAAATACTTTGGAGAAACTTAATCTTTCTGTGGAAGAGTCTTCGCCTACACTGATCAAAGTAACGACCTCTTTATCCAATCTTTCTAAGTTGGCTTCAGTTGAAGGAGTAGAGTGGGTTGAAAAAGTAAAAGAAGCAAAGCTAGCAGTTCCTACCACAGTGGAACCTTTTCGACTTGAAGTGCCGCGTCGCAGCGAGTTTGAATCCCTGAATGGCTATGCAACGGGAGCAAAGGTTTTAAATGCAGATAAGTTGTATCAGCAAGGAATTCGTGGACGAACAGAACTTATTGCTGTTGCAGATACGGGATTAGACCGAGGACGTCAAGATAGTCTTCCCAGAGATCTTGTGGGGCGTGTGACAAAAACCTATTCTTTAGGTCGTTCAGAAATTGGGAAATGGGATGATCCAGATGGTCATGGAACTCACGTAGTGGGATTAGTAGCTGGGAATGGATCGTTGTCGAATGGTTCTGTGCGCGGGACGGCCTATGAGGCCAAAATTATTATTCAATCTGTATTTCGGTGGATGGTTCAACGTGGAAAGCTCGCAAAAGGGATTGTGCTTCCAAATTCCATGGAAGATTTATTTGGGCCTCCGTATCGAGATGGAGCTAGGGTGCACTCGGATAGTTGGCAATATGGGTTGAGTCAGGGGGAATACGAGACCCACGCTGCACAACTCGATGAGTTTGTATGGGAACATCCAGATTTCGTGGCAGTCTTTGCTGCTGGAAATAGTGGCGTTGATTTAGATGGTGATGGGCTCATCGATGAGTCTTCTTTAGCTGTGCCTGCTTCTGCAAAAAACTGTATCGCTGTGGGTGCCTCTGAAAATTTGGTGCTTCGAGGAGGATTGCAAAAATCTTGGGGACTTATGGGACGTCTAGGCCCAGACACAGAGGAGAGTATTTGGGGAGCTTCGCCCATTCGTGATGATTTGCCATCGAATAATTTGGCTGGGATCGCGGCTTTTAGTAGCCGAGGCCCTGCAGCGGATGGTCGTATCAAGCCGGATGTGGTTGCTCCAGGAACCAATAACCTTTCTTTAAGATCTTTGGCAGAAGAAGTTGGCGCGGATGAATCGTGGGGCGTTTTTAATGATAGGTATGTTTTTATGGGAGGAACCAGCATGGCAACCCCTTTAGTGGCGGGGGCTGCAGCCTTGGTACGAGAGTTTTATCGTAATCAAGAAGGGCGACAATTTATAAGTAGTGCCTTAGTGAAGGCCACTCTCATTAATGGAGCCGTGGATTTATATCCTGGGCAATTTAGAAATTTTAGAGAAATTTCTTCAGTGCGTCCCAATGTGCATGAAGGATTTGGTCGAGTTGATTTGTCCAATAGTCTTTTGCCTTCTAATCCTAGAGTTCGTCGTTCTATTGATGATACGCAAGGGGTGGCAGAGTCCGAAGAGCGCACCTACGCGATTAAAGTAAAAAACACACAAGAACCTCTTCGGGTTACCTTGGTGTATAGCGATTATCCCGGGAGTCCTGCCGTAGCCAAAGCTCTTGTAAATGATTTGGATTTGACGGTTCAAGATAGTTCAGGGCGCGTATTTTATCCCAATGGGCGCAAGGAACGAGACGAAATTAACAATGTGGAAAATATCGATCTTACGAGTCTTCAGGCAGGGACCTATGTTGTGCGTGTTCGTGGAACCTCTGTTCCTTTGGGGAGCGGAGAACAAAGTCGGCAGCCTTTTGCCGTCGTGATTTCAGGAGGTTTAGAATTATAGAGAAGTAGAAGTCTTCATAAATGCAGTTTAACTATACTCGACGAGTATAGTCTGGAGAGAATATGATTCAGAAACTTTTCAGAAGTACGTGCCTCGTAGTAGTTTTAATTGCAGTTTCAATGGTTGTAGAAGCAAGTGATGAAAGCTCGGTAGTTCTTTTTAAAAATAAAACCATTGATACATCTATAAAACCGTCTAAAGCCTTTTCAACCACTTCTCAACTTTCTCATCAAAAAGTTTATTTGGTTGTTCAATTTCAAAGCCCCATTACTCAAGATACAAAAAAACAAGTTCAAAAAGTTGGAGCAGAGCTTTTAAGTTATGTTCCTGAGTCCGCTTTTATTGTTCGTATTTCTGAGAAATTTTCTCCTCTGTTGTCCAATATCAAAGCTGTGAAATGGGTGGGAGATTATGAGCCTGAACTCAAACTTTCTCCGGCGCTCACTCGCAATGATGCTGCAAACGAAGAACAGGTCATGAGTCTTCATGTGAAATTATTTTCTGGAGAAAAATCAGCAATTCTAAAGAGTGTGGTTCAAAAACATTCTGGGTCAATTGTATATGACAAAAAAGATATTGTAAAAGTTTTAGTGAAACGCAAAGCCATTCAAGAGCTTTCCCATATTGAGGGGGTAGAGTGGATTGAGGAAGCTAAAAAGCCTGTTCTTTTAAACTACTTCATGAGTGAAGATGCAGAAGAAAACTTAGTGAGCAATCGCAGATTGCCGTCCGAAGATGAAGATGCAGATCCTTACCAAGAACTTACCGGTTTTGAAACGGGGGTAAAGCTTCTTCAATTACAAAATGCATATGCAGCAGGACTTACAGGAGAGGGACAAATTGTTGGGGTAGCTGATACAGGCCTAGATTTGGGGAACGTAAATGGTCAAATGAGTGATGATTTTAAGACCCAAGTTCTAAAAGGCTATACATTGGGATTTTTTGCGCAAAGTTGGGCGGATCCGATGGGACATGGAACCCATGTGACAGGATCTATTTTAGGGAATGGAGCCTATTCCAACGGGCTTTTAGCAGGAGTGGCGCATGATTCTAAAGTAGTGGTTCAAGGGCTGATGGGAGAGTTTGGAGATTTAAGTATTCCTCCAGATCTTTCAGATCTTTTTGAACCTGTCTATGCAGATGGTGTTCGAATTCATTCTAATAGTTGGGGACATGCTGCTGATGACTATGATCAATTCGCACGAAGTTTGGATAAAGTAGTTTGGGAAAATCCGGATTTAGTGATCTTAGTCGCTGCGGGAAATAGTGGGGAAGATCTAGATAAAGATGGAGTGATCGATGCAGCTTCCCTGGGATCTCCCTCTGTTGCTAAAAACTGTATTACAGTCGGAGCTTCTGAAAATTATGTCTTAAAAGGTGGACTTCAGAAAACATGGGGGAAAACACGAGATGGTCAGAAAAAATGGGGGACAGAACCCATTGCTTCCGATTTAATTTCCGATAATCCCAATGGCATTGCAGCCTTCAGTTCCAGGGGACCCACGCCAGACGGACGTATCAAGCCTGATGTTGTTGCTCCAGGAACAAACATTTTATCTGCCCGCTCACATCATCCAAAAGCTGAAAAACTGTGGGGGGAATTTAATGAGCACTACCTTTGGGCCGGCGGAACCAGCATGGCTACCCCTTTAACTGCAGGTGTGGCAACTCTGGTTCGTCAGGTTTATATGGATAAGCTCGGTGAAAAATCTGTCTCCGCGGCTCTCATTAAAGCAACGCTTATTAATGGAGCTGATGACCTTTATCCCGGACAGTTTGGCTTTTCATCGGTGAAGGAAATACCGACGGTAAGGCCCAATATCCATGAAGGGTGGGGGAGAATTAACATTGATGGTTCTCTCTTTTCAGAACATCGCTCGATTCTCTATGCCGATGAGCAAGGAGGGGTGCTACAAGGAGAAACAAAAGAATATACCGTGACTGTAGCTAATTCTTCTGAGCCGCTTCGAGTGACACTGGTCTATGCTGATTATCCTGGAGCTACCTCTGCTGCCAAGGCGCTAGTGAATGATTTGGATATGTCGGTTACTCAAGGAACTAAAAAGTTTTTTCCCAATGGGAAAAAAGCTCCTGACCACGTAAACAACGTGGAAGGGGTAGATGTGATGACCCCTGACAAGGCCCTCTACACAATTCGAGTATCTGGATATAACGTTCCTAAAGGGAATGCAGCCGGTCGTCAACCTTATGCCCTTGTGATTTCAGGAGGGATTGAGTAAAAATAAAAGGGTGGTAGAAAACCCTCTTTTTTTTAAAGTGACGGCTGAGGAAGAAGGACAGCGATTGGATGGATATTTGGTTGAAAAAAATATCCTTCCTTCCCGTTCCCAAGTTCAGCGCTTAATCGAAGAAGCCAAAGTGAAGATCAATGGGTTTCCCTCTAAGGCGAGTTATAAGATCAAAGCCTTAGACACCGTTTCTATAGAAATTCCAGAGCCCTCTGAGAGTGTACTTCGTCCGGAAGATCTTCCTATCGATATTGTTTATGAAGATGAAGATGTCGTTGTGGTCAATAAATCAGCTGGAATGATTGTTCATCCGGGAGCAGGCCACAAGCATCATACCCTCGTCAATGCACTTTTATTTCATTGTAAATTTTTGTCAGGGGTTGGGGGGGTGCTTCGACCTGGAGTCGTTCACCGTATTGATAAAGATGTGTCGGGTCTTCTGGTCGTTGCTAAAAATGATCAGGCGCATTTGGCTTTGAGTGCACAATTTAAAACAAAAACCATTCGGCGTGTCTATAAGGCTTTGGTTTATGGACGAATGGAAAGTCAGCATGGAAGTTTTGACCTTCCCATTGGAAGACATCCTATCCATCGCCGAAAAATGTCTACACATACAAAGCGAGGAAAATCAGCCCTCACCATTTGGGATGTGGTGACTGCCTATGATCAAATGAGCTTCATGAAGATTTCTTTAGAAACAGGACGAACGCATCAAATCCGAGTTCATTTTTCAGATGCGGGGCATCCGGTTGTCGGAGATGGAACGTATGGCGGAAAAAATAGAGCGAAGCATTTGATAGACCCAAAATTAAAACAAGCGGTTGAAAAACTTCCAGCGCTTTTGCTGCATTCTGAAAACTTGACCTTTCAACATCCGACAACTCAAAAAACGGTTTCTTTTGAAGCTCCACTGCCGTCCTATTTTCAAGATATTTTAGGAATTCTGAATGAGTAGGATCATTCAAAGCGAGCTTTTAAATTCTTTTTCTTTTATTCAGCATGGATTTTTAACGCGCGATTTTGGAAAGGATCAGGCCAAAGGAATTCCTGTGCGCCAGATCTGTCGAATTAAACAAGTGCATGGTAATAATGTGGTTCTGGCTCAGAGTGAAAAGGAGCTAGAGACGTATAAGCAAACCTCTGCAGATAGCGTATTAACCAAGCTTCGGCAAACAGCTCTGATTATTTCTACTGCAGATTGCGTCCCTTTGTTATTTTGTGATCTCACAAAAAAAGTGATTGCGGCTGCTCATGCCGGATGGCGAGGAACCTCTCAAAATGTAGCGCAGACAACCATTCAGGCGTTACAAACGCAGTTCCAGTGTGATCCTCAAAATGTTGTGGTTGCGATTGGCCCTGCCATTCAAGCGTGTTGTTATGAAGTGGACCAAAATGTTTATGATCAGATCTCACAAAAAGATTTTTTTAAGTCCATTGCTCACAAAAAGAATCATTGGATGCTGAGTCTTCCTCAGATGAACCACCATCAGCTCGTAAACTCGGGTGTTTTAAAAGATCATATTTGGATTTCACCCTTATGTACCGCTTGCCATCTGGATCAGTTTTATTCCTATCGTAAAGAAAGCGAAAAAGCTGGCCGTCAGTGGAGCTTTATCGCGCTGAAATAGGTGCAATCTACAAGGATATTCTGTTTAATTTATATTTTTTAAGGTTTGAATGAGAATCATTTTTTTAGCAAAAAACCGAGCCTTAGCCTTTTGGATTAAATCCAGATAATCTGGTTTGCTCTGAGCATCTCGCTCAAGCTCGCGCAAACATGTCTCTTGGATGACAAGAGTCTCAGCTAGATTTTTAGGAAAATCAAACCAATCAAAAGCAATGTATTGATAAGAATCTTCATTTGTTAATTGTTCTAAATCTTTCGAAACTTCAATATCAAGCATTTCTTTTTTGGTTTGCCATATCCTCATAAATGCTTCAAGACGAGGTGTCATATAGGAAGCTATGTATCCCTCTGCTTGTCTGGGATCCATGGGAGCAAAGAAGGCTTCTTGATTCGTTTGTCTTCGATCTCCAATAAAATATAATTGAGAACCAGGGTCTTGAGTAAATATTTCAAAGTCCTTTCTTTGAGCTCGAATAGTTCTTGGATCAATC
>JACPSU010000137.1 GCA_016193105.1 Deltaproteobacteria bacterium
AATCCAGCAAGTTACGCCTCACCTTATAATGCTATATTTTATGAAACTTTACGGCTTGCTAACATTAATTTTGATGACCATGTCAAAGCCCTAGATTATCTCATTGCCAAGTGGAAACCTCTAGAAAAGCCCATACGAAGCCGAGATCTTGTTGGAAGAGACAAAATACTTTACTATGAAGAACCAAAAGGCATAGTAAGTGGATTAGGGGGGATAGATGTTGTTTATGAAAACTCAAAATATATCTCACAATTAATCTTAGCATCTACAAGACCTCTCATTGGAATTAAAAAATGCCACGACCGAAATGAAGAACGACTTACCGTATTAGATGCCCAAAACATAAATGAAGCTATCGACTCACTTGGGATAGCCTATGATACCATGCGCGAATATTCCATACGCATCTATAACATAAGACAAAGTTATCAAGACCTCACGGATCTCCACGCCACCCGCGCGAAGATCATAGAGGGCCAAGCCAAACTCCAAGAAATCCTCTCCCGCGGCCCTCAAAAGAAAAATTAAGAGAAATAATATGAAAAAATTAGTATTTTTAGGATTTTTTAGTGTTTTATTACTAAACCTTTCTATAAGCTATGGTCAAGAAACTGATCTAGAAAATTTAGAAAAAAAACTCCATATTTATAAGAAGGACTTCACAAATCCTCTTACATCTCCACAACAATTAGATGCTATAATCCAAGGATATCAAGACTTACTTATAAACTCTACACCGATTATAAAATTACAAACTCCAAGAGGACAAAGTACCTTTGAATCCGTCAATGCATGGTTTGAACAATATACAATTCTACAATCCCTACAAGAAACAATTGAAGGACTTCAAGCTCAAGAATTACACAACCGCATCAAAAAAATCTTAGATGAAGTTATCGTCCCAAAGCTTAACCAAACAGCAAAGGTCTGCGATACAGATTCTTCTCCGGATCTCCAATCTTACAAAGAAACGATTTATATTCTTGGTGGCATCCTCAACTACAAAGATCCCAAAGATTCAACTAAAAACATAAGTATCCCTCAATACTATGAAGCTGAGTTCAAAAAATGGAATGCTTCTCATATTTCTTTAAATGATAAAACTCAAGATATTGAACACCTCTTAAATGAAAGCATTGACGCTTTAAATAGAGATTTCCTAGGTAATTTATCTACAGCTACTGTCAAACTTGATAGAGTTGTAAAAATCTTCAAAATCATACTCCTAAGAATAATTCCCTTTGAAGAACTTGTCTTCCGAACCTCAGATAGCATTAAAATTCCTGAAGAACGCCTAGCAGCCATTCAAACGCTCATTAATATAATGGGTTTTGATCAAACTATCTCTGTGGATGAAGATACAAAGAGAGCAATTCTAGTTTTTATTGAAGGCTATCAAAAAAAATTAACTGAAAAACAACAGAAAGAGTGTAAAAATATTAGTGATTATCTTGCCACCTACGTGTCTTCCAGGAAAAGAAGTTTTTCACCTCAAACACTTGACAATATCAAGCAACTTTCTAATCAAATAAAAGCCGAATTTGATGATGCCTTAGCTTCTGAAAAGTTGAGTAAGGAGCAAGAAGAACTCTGCGAAAAAGGTAAATTGGCTTGTGAGGCTGTCTATTCCGCTGCTGTATGGGCTGCTAAACAATAGCCTCCCCTTTAGCAGTTCTATTTTTTATTAGAATACCTGTGAAGTTTCAAAAAGATCAATCCACAGAAAAAGTTTGTTGAGCACGATAGAGGCGGCCTAAGGTTTTGTTTAAAAGTTCAGGCAGTTCATTTGCATTGAGCCTTTCAGCTAAAAGTCCCTCGGGAGAATATAAGGCATCATCTTCGCAACCTTCGGTCTTGCCCAACAAAAGACATGAAAGCTTTTTGGCTCTGAGAAGTCCTTCTTTTAAAAGATGACGGGGATTGTTTTCAGGTTGGCTTAAGAAATAAAGAGCTTCTTCTTTATCCACCAACCCATGTGAAAAGATGTGATTAAAAAACGACTTTAAATAAACATGAGTTGTAAAGGATTGTGTCAACCCCAAGGAAAGATACGCTTCCAAAAGCGCTTTTTGGCCTTCTAGTCTTTCAAAAGTAGGATTTTCGTTTTTAATCTCTTGCACAATGTCCTGTGTAAGTTTCTCTGCATGTTTTTGGCGCTTGGCTTCTGCTTTGGCACTAATGCCTGCAGAATCGAGATCAAATCCTTTCCAAGGATAGATGGGCTCGCCCTTATCTCTTTGTACTGGGCCATAGGTATATTCATAATGATCGAATTTCTCCGTTGCTTCCCAATCTTTTCCATGACCAACGCTCCTATAGATCGCCTTCTTATTAACAACGTCATTTTCAATCACAAATTGTCTCTGAATGGTGGGTTGAGTTTGACTTTTAATTTGGCTGATCACCAACGTGGTTAAGTCAGTTGCAAAAATGCGATTTAAAGCATCCTGTGGAGAGATATCGGAATACCCAGATATAACCTGATCTGAAGCGATGGTTATGGCTCCAATCATTTTGGGTTCTTGATTATCTTCTTGAAATTTAAAGATCACATTAAAAAAAAGTGATCCAACTGACAAAACGAACCTTACCCATGCCATAAAAAATTGCAAGTTCTATGCCACAGATCTCCACCCTCGAAAAACGATTTCTGTACTATCCCAAAGACATCAAAATTGTCCATAGAATGTCACCACAACTGACAAAAATTGTTATTACTGACAAATCTCTTGAGTCTCATAACGTGATGTTTGAGTTCCCATACTTTCACTGACCTGAGTTAATGCTCCGATATAGTCTCTCAATACTTTTGCCACAAACTCACCTCGCACAGAGTACTTTTCAAACTCAGAATCAAGGTGATAAAAGATACCTTCTAAGCTTCTCTTTAGTTTTTTTCCAGACACGATAAATTGATCTATGTGACGCAAGATTACTTGTCTTTGAGCCGGTGATAAATCCTTTTTTCTTTGAGTCGATAAGGCCTGCTGCAAATAGGTATTTACACCCTCTGCCCATACCTCTATATTTTTGATATCTGCCTGTGTAAAAGGGGCTTCTTGAGTCTTCCCCTGATCCTCTTCCCATAATGCTCGGTTGATGGGATCTTCGCTAAATTCTCCTACTTTGGACTTAAATCCTTTGGGCATATCTGGATAAACCGGGCTTAAAAGCTGACTTAAATTGACAAAATAAGGAGTTTTTAAAACTTTATGAAAAAATCCATTTTGGATATCAGACTGATCATCTTCCCTATCTCTGAGATGGGGCCGTCCACTTGACGTTATTTCAGAATAGGAAACACAGTTAAACAAACAATTCTCAAATGAGTCCAATCCCTCTTCATAACGACGGATCTTCTCTTCAAAATCAGAACGATCTTTATCCATTTCTATATTTCTAACTTCATTCCTCTGATCCCGAATCAAATCTTCAATCACTTTTAATTTTTCGCTATGTCTATTGAGAACTCTTTTTATTTCTTCAAGCTTACGGTCTGTCGTGTCGAACCGTTGCTGCATCACAGAAAAGAGCTCAGAAGCAGCTCTCATAAGATCTCGATGCACCAAATCCATATGTTCATGAAGCTTATCGAAACGCTCATGAAGCTTTTCAAATTGACCATTTAAATGTTCCATCAAAATTTCCATTTCACTGGGTTGCGAGGCTGTTATAAAAAAATCAGCAAGCGCAAAGATAGCACCAATCCCTGTAGCGCAAGCGCTCAGTGTAGTTAAGTCCAGTTTAAATCCCCCAGTACTTGCCACTTTAAGGGCTGAATAGGACTGACTCATATCAATCAAGGGATTTACAACCCTATTAAAGGTGTTTTGAATATGGGGATCAAAAGCAGCCAGAATCTGAGAAACACCGACACTACCTCGACGTATTTCTAAATAGGTGGTTCTTATTTCATCTTCGTTTTTTTGTTGCTCCACAATCATTTCTACTGTTTCGAGATTCTTTTTCACTATCAAAACAGCCTGCTCCAAAGAAGCTACCTGCCCACTGGCCATCAAAAGATCGATTTGGTTTTTGGTCATGGGGTTATGGGAAATCAGAGTATTTAAATTAGATAGAATGGGAACAGCCGAAGGATTTCCTGCAAAGTTATAAGCATCGATCTGAGTAGAAAACTCTGAAGAAGATTTCTTTGCAACTTTCCAGGACAACACATGGGCCTTTCGGACATCCTCCACGCTGGTTGGGAGTTCAGCATCAATAGCCTGAATGAGCTCTTTCTTAGTTTTTAAATCTTGAATTTTTTTAAGCGTCATGCCTGATGAAATCACCTCTCCAACATGTGGTATGTGACTCAAAAAATCTGATGCCAAATCATATTTTAAATCCGCTATCTCTTGATTGAGTTTATCTAGCGGTTCACTAGAGACATCATATAGCTCATAAAGAACGGCTCGAGCACACTCAAGGGAAGGAAGAGGACGTTTTTCTCGAGCTGCAAGCGCAAAATTCCCTATAATAAATGCATCTATTTTTTCTTTAGTTGTCGGAGCATGATCTGCAGGAGCCATAAAAGAGCTATAGAGAGTGACTTCCAGATTCTCACGGGATTGCGCACTTAATTTTTTAAAAAAAGGAGAATAATTAACAGTAACAGGAGTGGTCTCTATTGTCTGCGCATGAACAAGAGAACTTAATGCAAAAAAACAGAAAAAAGCGATCCAATGAACATAACGAATCTTACCCATGACATAAAAAATTGCAAGTTCTATGCCACAGATCCTCACCCTCGAAAAACGATTTCTGTGCTATCCCAAAGACATCAAAATTATCCATAGAATGTCACTGAAACTGACAAAAATTGTTATTACTGACAAAGGTATTCAACCTACTATTGTGCTTGGCGATGGAGCAGAGTTTATTCCCTTACGAAATAAGTAAGGATGAACCAAAGAAATAAGAAAGCCACCATTATTTCCTATTTTGTTTCTGGAATGGGCTGGCTTTCCAACGAATAGCTAGTACTACGTCCTCCACCGATATTTTTGGTCAATATTCCACTCTTTACAAGATCGTCGATGTCACAAGCAACAAGTATTATTCTCCGCATATAATGCGTAGAATAATACACATAATCTCCGCTTATGAATCTAAAACATAAAAGAGCTTTTAGTTAAGAAAGAAGAGAAATAGCGATACATACTTGAAAATCTTGGCTAACACATCAAGAAGGATTCCAGATTTTAAGAGCAGAAGACTTTGCAATGGCGGCGTGAAGTATATATTTTGTAAACAAAAAATATATACTCATTTTTTCTTTAATGAGAGTTATTTATGATTTCAATACTCATTGTGGACATTTTCCCCTTGAACACCCCTCTGTATCACAGGTTCCATAAAAATAAGAATAACAGCCTTTATGGGTCTTAAATTTTTCCCATGTCCAAAGCTTATATTTTCCTTTTTTTTCATCTTGGTGATAAAAACCACCTCCAGAACCATTTAAACAAACCATGCTTTGGCCTTTTGTAAGCCTCCTCCATTCCGCCATAAATTCTTGACAGTAATCAACTCGATGCGCTCGGCGATCAACATACGTTTGTAGTTCTTTTTCATGACGAATAATAATTTCAAGATCACATAGCGTCACAATAATATCCCAAGCTCCCATAGGATCACTAGCTCGCCATGTGGTATACTTCGGGGACACATCTTTTACGGGGAAACATTGCCAATAGAGAGAACCCAACGCTGTACGAGGATCATAAGGGGAAATTTCCCTTTGCGAAGCGTCATATGCCAGATCATCTTCTGTGATATGAGCCTCATTGTTTGTCCTTCAATTCATTATAGTACTTATCAAAATCTTTCATCAATTCATTAATCTTTATTTTGTGCATTCATTGAGATTAGACAAATACTTATTTCATGTCATTAGGATTTTCTTATTTTGCGACAAACTCTTCTTCTTGCTTTGACAATACTTATTTTTTCTTTGACTAAAGCTGTTTTTTTGGAATAGCCTTCTTTCTTGGGAGGTGTTCTATGAAAAAAAGTGTTGTTTTGGGTATGCTGTGTTTGGGACTCTTGGGGTCAGTGAATCTTTATTCTGCAATGAAAATTGAAGATAACACGTGTTATCTTTTGTCCTTTGACACGATTGCCTTAAATCCGATTCATCTCTACGGAAAATACTTAAATCTTTCCGAAGATAAAACACTCTACTTTAAAGAAGATGGCAGAGTGGTAGGCTTCGTCAATAATATTGGGCATCTACTTCTGGAAGCTCCTGAAGAAAAATGTCTCAATAAAAAGCCAGAGCTCGGTCAGCTGTTAAAGAAATAGATTCCTAAACTCTCGGCTGAGGGGGCGGCTGAAATTGCTCTGCCTCCGTCGAGCCTGAAAGCGCTGCCGTCGACGTTTCGCCTCCAGTAATAGACATCAGCACACGATCAAAGTATCCAGTCCCCACTTCCCGCTGATGCCGAACGGCGGTGTAGCCTTCTTTTTGGCGCTTAAATTCCTCTTGCTGGATTTTTACATACGCAGACATCCCTGTTTCCTTATAGCCTTTGGCCAAATCAAAGCTATGGAGATTAAGCAAATGCCAACCAGCCAAGGTAATAAATTGATACCTGTAGCCAAGTTTTGCCAATTCTTTTTGGAATTTAGCAATGGCTTGGTCATCCAAATTTTTCTTCCAGTTAAAAGAAGGAGAGCAATTGTAGGCCAAAAATTTCCCTGGAAATTTTTCATGAATAGCTTGGGCAAACTCTCGCGCTTCTCCTAAATCTGGCTTAGATGTTTCAAACCATAAAAGATCGGCATACGGTGCATAGGCCAACCCTCGAGCCATGGCAACTTCTATGCCGCTTGTCACACGATAATACCCTTCGGGCGTGCGAACCCCCGTAATAAAACGTTGATCGGCAGGGTCAATGTCAGAGGTCAAAAGGGTTGCCCCCAGAGAATCTGTCCGTGCCACAATGAGGGTCGGCACATTTAACACATCAGTTGCTAGTCGTGCCGAAACCAACGTACGGATAAATTGACTCGTCGGAACAAGGACTTTTCCTCCCAAATGGCCACATTTTTTTTCAGATGCCAATTGGTCTTCAAAATGAACGGCACTGGCCCCGGCTTCAATAAAATTTTTCATGAGCTCAAAGGCATGAAGCGGCCCTCCAAATCCCGCTTCCGCATCGGCCAAAATAGGGGCATACCAATAGATATCGTTTTTTCCTTCGACTTTATCGATTTGATCGGCACGCATCAAAGCATTGTTAATCCGCCTCACCAAATGCGGTGCACTATTAGACGGATATAAACTTTGATCAGGATACGTTTGAGATGACAAATTCATATCGGCTGCCACTTGCCACCCACTCATATAAATAGATTTTAATCCCGCACGAACCATTTGGATGGCCATCGTCCCCGTTAACGTTCCAAGACTAATCACATACGGATCTTCGTGCAAAAGACTCCACAGTCGACAAGCTCCTTTTGTGGCCAACACATATTCTTCGAGAATGGAAGGACGCAGCAAAACCACCTCTTCGGCTTTATATCTGCGTCGAATCCCCTTCCATCGTGGATTTTCTTCCCAGTCCTTCTTAAGAGCATACGCCTCTTTGGATACCCCAGTGTCCATAAGGTTCTCCTCCCTGTTTTAGACTGCATTTGTGAAACTACGCTACTGTTACAAATAAGCGTAGGCTGAAAGCGTTAAGAAATCACAAAAAGAGTCACTCAAACTGAGACCATCTAAAAGCTCAACAACGTCCTGCTCTCGTTTTAGATTTAATGTTTGAAGCTCTTGCTTACGAATTTTTTGATAGAGATCCGCCGTAATGGGCCTGCCATCTTCTAAAGATGCCCCATGATGGATCCATTGCCAAAGCTGTGCCCGACAAATTTCTGCGGTGGCCGCATCTTCCATGAGAGAATGAATAGCCGCTGCTCCTGTCCCCTCTAACCAGAAATTTAAATATTGAAGGGCTACGCTCACATTATTTCTTAACCCTGCTTCTGTAATTTTTCCGTCTGTAATTTTAAAATCTAAAAGAGCATGTGGCGCTAATGTCGCCCCTTCTTTATTGCGATGCTTTTGATGCGGAGCTTTCCCCAAAGTCTTTTCAAAAATTTGAGCTGCCACCGGAACCAAATCTGGATGAGCCACCCAGGTTCCGTCAAATCCATCCTGCACTTCTCGCTCTTTATCTTCTCGAACCTTGGCAAACGCCCGTTCATTGGCCTTCAGATCTTTTCGGCTGGGGACAAAGGCCGCCATCCCTCCCATCGCATGCGCTCCTCGTTTGTGACACGTTTGAACCAGAAGCTGTGTATATGCTCGCATAAAAGGAACGGTCATTGTAATTTGGGATCGATCAGGAAAAATAAACTCTTTTTGATGTTGAAATTTCTTGATGGTACTAAAAATATAATCCCAACGACCTGCATTGAGGCCGGAGCTATGCTCTTTAAGCTCATATAAAATTTCTTCCATTTCAAATGCAGCTAAAATGGTTTCAATGAGAACCGTTGCTCGTATCGTTCCTTGAGAAATTCCCAGTTCTGCTTCAGCAAAATTAAAAACACTATTCCACAAACGAGCTTCCAAATGACTTTCTAATTTGGGCAAATAAAAGTAGGGAGCGGTCCCTTGTTTGACTTGCTCGTGAGCATTGTGGAAAAAATAAAGTCCAAAATCAAAAAGGCTTGCTGAAAGTGGTACGCCCTCTACCAAAAAGTTTTTTTCTAAAAGATGTAAGCCCCGAGGTCGTACCAAAAGGGTGGCTGTTTTTTCTTTGAGCTCATATTTTTTCCCTTGGGTCAGCGACCCGTCCGCCGAGATAAAGGTTAAGGTGTGGCGTACCGCTTCTTTTAAGTTTTTTTGTCCTTGAAGGATATTCTCCAATGTCGGCGAAAGCGCATCCTCAAAATCTGCCATAAAAACATCGGCTCCAGAATTTAAGGCATTAATCATCATTTTGGCTTCCACAGGCCCTGTGATTTCAACATGACGTTTTTCAAGATCGGCAGGTGTGAGCGCTACTGCCCAGCTTTGGGTTCGAATGGGCTCTGTTTCTTTTAAAAATTGAGGAGAGTGCCCTGAGATGAGATCTTTTTGTCGTTCTTTCCGGAGATTTAAAAGTCTTTCTCTCTCAGGATTAAATTTTTTATGAAGATGAGTAACAAAATCAATAGCGTCGGAGGTGAGAACTTCTTTAAACCCAGATGTTTTTTTGATGCGGTGCATCTAAAGTTTAATTTTAATGTACAGACTCCATTGAACAATTGCAAGTCTTTTTAAAATTGTAACTGTTCTAGCGCTTCTTTAATTCGCAAAATCCCTTTTTGAATATTGGCTACAGACGTCGCATAGGAAAGGCGAATGTATTTATCCGCCCCAAAAACTTTTCCAGGAATGGTGGCTACTTTGGCCTCTTCTAAGAGATAGGTCGCCATATCTTCAGAATTGTTGATTTGGCGGTTTTGAAATCGGGTTTTGTAATATTTTGAAACATCGGGGAAA
>JACPSU010000134.1 GCA_016193105.1 Deltaproteobacteria bacterium
CTGTCTGAGGCACAAAAGAAGCAGTTGTAAATGTTTCTTCTTTTCTCTGAACAATGATAGAAACGGGTTTATTTTGGCGATGGGCCTTGGCTACTTCAGCCAAAAACCCATCATAACGACGAATTTGAGAGGCGCCATTTACTTTGATAATACGGTCATTGGGCCGTAAGCCTAATTCCCAAGCCTGAGATCCTGGAGTTACATGCGCCAGCGTAGGAGCGACTACTTTTTCAAGACCTCCCACCTCCATGATAAAAAACACACCTACCGCAAGTAAAAAATTAAAAAAGGGGCCTGCCGCAGCAATGGCAATACGCCTAGACACCGGTTGTTTGGAAAAAGAGTGTTTGGCATCTGTTTTAACAGGCTCTGTGGGATCTTCTCCATAGAGCTTCACATAGCCTCCCAAAGGAATCAGGGAGAGGCAATACTCTGTCTGCCCAATTTTTTTCTTAATGAGCTTTGTTCCAAAACCCAAGGAAAAAACTTCAACTCTAACTCCACAGAGCTTGGCCACAATAAAATGGCCAAACTCGTGAAAGAAAATCAGAGCGCCTAATAGGATAACTATGCCAAATAAATATTCCATCTAATTAAGGTACCATAAACCAAAAACCTAAGACAACACCTTTATCAATTCTTCTGCTTTTCTTCGACCCCAAGCATCTGCCCCTAAGATGCCTTCTAAAGATAAAGGGAAAGATTCTTGGTAGGCAGACACGGTTTCTGAAATGAGCTGTGGGATTTGGACAAAAGAAATCTGTCTTCTTAAAAAAGCCTCAACTGCAATTTCATCTGCAGCATTCATCACCGCCGGATAAACATCCCCTTTTTTGGCCACCTCATAGGAGAGCTTTAGCAGAGGAAATTTTTCAACATCCGGCTCTAGGAAGGTGAGCTCCTTCACTTTAGCTAGATTGAGACGAACCACTTCTGTGGATATCCGTTCTGGATAAGAGAGAGCATAACTAATGGGAGCTTTCATATCTGGGGCAGACAAGCACGCAAGCATATTTCCATCTCGATAACTAATGAGAGAGTGAATGATGGATTGGGGATGAACCACAACCTCAATTTGAGATGGCGAAAGATCAAAAAGCCAACAGGCTTCAATCATCTCAAACCCTTTGTTCATAAGCGTTGCAGAATCAATCGTAATTCTTTTTCCCATCGACCAGCGAGGGTGTTTTAAAGCTTCTTCAGGAACAACCAACGGAAAGGTTTCTTTTGGGCGATGTAAAAAAGGCCCCCCTGAAGCCGTTAAAATTATTTTTTCAATAGAATTTCTATTGTGGTTTTCAAAAACTTGGAACAAAGCACTGTGTTCACTATCAATCGGCAAAAGACGAACACCGTGTCTGTGAACTTCAGGCATGATCAGTGCCCCAGCAGCCACCAAAACTTCTTTATTCGCCAACGCAATATCTTTTTTGCTTTCTATGGCAGCCAACGTTGGCTCAATCCCTCGAGCCCCCACTAACGCAGAAACCACTAAATCTGTCCTGGAATCTTTTGCAAGTGAGACAAGCCCTTCTTCACCCCATAAAACTTCTAGGTGAGGAAATTTTTGTTGGAGGCCGCGCGCTAAATCTTCTTTCCCTACAGAAACCATTTTGGGATGAAAATCTTCAATTTGCTTTTCAAGAACAGAAACCTGCGTTCCGCACGCCAGACCAACAACTTCAAATCGATCGGGGGCAGAAGAAATCACTTCTAAAGTATTCACCCCAATAGAACCGGTAGAACCTAAAATAGAAATTTTTTTCTTCATGATAAGAACCGAGCGTAAAAATAAATAAAGGGGCCGCAAAAAAGCACACTATCAAATCTGTCCAAAATACCTCCATGGCCTGGAATCACCACTCCTGAATCTTTCACATGGAGGGCTCGTTTAATCAAAGATTCATAGAGATCTCCGAGCTGGCTCATGATGGATCCCCCTATTCCCAAGAAAATACAAGACATGAAAGAAAGGTCAGAAAAAATTAAAAATTTATAAAGAAGAACTCCCAGAGTAGCTCCTAAAATTCCGCCGATAGCTCCTTCAACTGTTTTATGAGGGCTCACCAAGGGAGAAAGTTTTTGTCGCCCTAAGTTTTTTCCAATAAAATAGGCTGCAGTATCCGAAAGCCAAGGAATTAAAAACACTAGAAAGATCCAATAGGATCCTTGTTCTAGTTCTCGAACCTTGGGCCAGAAAGAAAATAAAAAACTAATATAAAATACGCCACTTAAGGTAAAGGCGAGTTCTGAAAAAAGCTGAGACAAACGATTTTGAGAAAAATGCGCTAATACCAGATAAAAAATAAATAAGCTAATAAAAAAAAGACTTATCCCTTCGTACAAAAAACTGGCTCTAAAAATAATTAATGAGGCTAAGGCAAATCCTAAAATAATCCCCACCCCTTTTTGAAACATCTGCTCTGGAAAGGCAAAGAGCATGACAAAATATTCCCAGAGAGCCCCAAAACAACAGACCAAGGCCAAAAGAGGGGTCCCCCAGTTTTGGCCATAAATAATCAGAGCCAAAATGAGGACAACACCTATAACGGCAGTTATAACTCTTCTAGTGAGTGTCGCATCCATGGGATAAAGTTTGCTCTTCGGTTAATCCAAATCGACGTTTTCTTGTTTGATACTCTAAAAGCGCTTTTACAAACTCTTCTCGACTAAAATCAGGCCAAAGTGTTGGCGTCACATAAAGCTCTGTATAGGCCATCTGCCAGAGCAAAAAATTACTAATTCTCATTTCTCCGCTGGTACGAATTAAAAGATCGGGATCGGGAAGATCTTTGGTATATAGATACTGACTCAATAACGCAGAATCAATTTTTTCTGGTGGAAATTTTCCTTTTAAAACATCTTGGGAAATCTTTTGAATGGCTTGAATGATTTCTGAACGAGAACCATAAGAGACCGCAAAATTTAAAATCATCTCTTGATTCTGACTTGAAAGCTCGATCGTTTTTTTAAGCTCTTCTAAAACAGGGGCGGGTAATCGATCTATCGTTCCCATAGCACGCAACTGAATTTTATTTTTAAGAATGGTTTCTCGCTCTTCAATCAAATATTGCTTTAAAAGATCCATAAGGATTCCCACTTCTTGAAGAGGCCTTTGCCAATTCTCATCAGAAAAGGCATAGATCGTTAAAACTTGGATCCCCAATTCTTTCGCAAACGTCACAATTTCTTTCACATTGGTCGTTCCTCGAACATGGCCCAGAGTCCGTTCTTCGGAACGAAGTTTCGCCCAACGCCCGTTGCCGTCTGGAATGATGGCCACATGTTTAGGCAATCGACGAAGATCAAGATCAGACATTTAGTATGTCTTTTTCTTTACTAAGCAGGAGGGAATCTATCTTTTGAATATTTTCATCTGTAAATTTTTGAACTTGAGCTTGTGCTTTTCTCAAATCATCTTCAGGAAGATTTTCATTTTTTAAACTATCATTGGCATCCCGACGAACATTTCGAATGGAAACTTTGGCATCTTCTCCAATTTTTTTAACTAATTTTACTAAATCTTTTCGACGCTCTTCAGACAAAGGAGGCAGCGGAACTCGAATCACTTTTCCGTCATTGCCAGGCGTTAGCCCCAAGTCGGATGCCATAATCGCTTTTTCAATGGCAGCAATTTGAGTCATATCCCAAGGCTGCACAGTTAAGAGCCTGGGCTCTGGAGCAGAAATGGTTGCCATATTTTTAAGAGCCGTCATTGATCCATAGTAATCAACCATCACGGTATCTAAAAGAGCCGTAGAGGCTCTTCCCGTTCTAATCTTGGTCAGCTCTCCTTTAAAACTTTCGAGAGATTTTTGCATTTTGGCTTGGATACTATTTAAATCCATGATCTTAACTCCCGACTAAAGTTCCGATCGTTTCTCCACACACCACTCGCTTAATATTTCCTTCTTTAGAAAGATTAAAAACGATAATTTGAAGATCGTTATCCATGCACAGAGAAATCGCCGTGGAATCCATCACTTCTAATTTTTTCTGAAGAACTTCAATATAGGTCAGCCGTTTAAACATTTTAGCCCCTTTATTCTTTAAAGGATCTTTGTCATAAACGCCGTCCACACGTGTGGCTTTTAAAATAACATTGGCTCCAATTTCCATAGCCCTGAGGGCGGCAGCTGTATCGGTCGTAAAATAAGGGTTTCCTGTGCCGGCTGCAAAAATAACAATTCTTTTCTTTTCCAAATGCCTGATCGCTCGTCTTCGAATGTATGCTTCAGCCAATTGGTGCATTTCAATGGCTGAAAGAACGCGCGTATACAAACCCTCTTTTTCTAAAGCATGTTGAAGTGCAAGACTATTGATTGTCGTTGCTAACATTCCAATATAATCCGCAGAGGCCCGATCCATTCCCTTAGAACTGGCTTCTAGCCCTCTCCAAATATTTCCCCCACCAATAACAATAGCAATTTCCACTCCAAGATTAGAAATTTCTTTCACTTCACGTGCGATTTTTTCTAACACTTCCGAGCTAATACCACCGGCTTGTCCCCCACTTAGGGCTTCGCCACTTAACTTTAAAAGAATTCTTTGAAATTTAGGTGATGCCATAAAAGCTAAGACTTAATTTGTTTAGCCACTTCGGCTGCAAAATCTTGGTTTTTCTTTTCAAGACCTTCCCCCACCTGAAATCTCACAAATCGTCGGATGGTGCAATTTTCTCCCAACTTTGCGATGAGTTCTTTAAGAAGGCCTTCTATTTTTTTAGTCTGATCTTTAATAAACGGCTGTTTTAAAAGACACGTTTCTTCATAATATTTTTGAATTTTCCCTTCCACAATTTTATCAATCACTTGAGGTGGTTTTTTGGTTTCAGCGGCTTGGTGTTTATAAATTTCTCTTTCTTTGGCCAATACATTTTCGGGAACATCATTTTCTGCTACATATAAAGGATTAGAAGCGGCCACATGCATGGCGATATCTTTTACAAACGTTTTGAATTCCTCATTTTTGGCAACAAAATCGGTCTCACAATTGACCTCCACCAAAACGCCAATACGCCCTTCTCCATGAATATAAGAATGAACAAGTCCTTCAGAAGCAATACGCCCTGCTTTTTTAGAAGCATCGGCAATCCCTTTTTTTCTTAAAAAATCAATGGCTTTGTCAAAATCGCCATCGGTTTCTTGAAGGGCAGCTTTACAATCCATCATAGGCGCCCCTGTTTTTTCTCTTAATTTTTTAACGGCTTCGGCAGAAACCATCTCAGGAAGAGCCCTTATCTTCTGTATCTGTGGGTTCTGTTTCTCCCTCAGATTCAGGTGTGGGTTTTTCTTCGTATTTGGTAGGATCGACAGGAACTAATGTTTCTCCGATACTTAAAACATCTGCAGCAGAAACTTTAGGTTCCTCTTCTTCGGTTTGAACTCCCTCTTCTCGAAGTTTTTGTTCATACTCTTGAACGCCTTCTAAACAAGCGCTGGCAACGAGAGAAGAAAAAAGACGAATGGCCTTAATGGCATCGTCATTTCCAGGAATAACGTAAGAAATATTGTCGGGATTACAATTGGTATCTACCACGGCAACCACCGGAATATTAAGTTTGTTGGCTTCTTGAACAGCAATATCTTCTTTGCCTGGATCTAGAATAAATAAGGCTCCAGGAAGTTTTTTCATTTCTCGGATACCACTTAAGCTAATTAAAAGTTTTTGGCGTTCTTTTTTGAGCCCAGAGACCTCTTTTTTAGGAAGTATATCAAACAGCCCTTTAGCTTCCATGTCTTCAATACGCTTGAGGTTATTCACCCCCATGCGAATGGTTTTAAAATTAGTGAGAGTTCCCCCCAGCCAGCGGTGTGTCACATAAAACATTTTAGCGCGAGTGGCTTCGTCTTGAACAATTTGCTGGGCTTGTTTTTTCGTCCCAACAAATAAGACTTTCTGCCCATTTGCTGCAAGCGAACGAACAAAATCACAAGCATCACGGCAAAGGTCGACTGTCTTTTGAAGATCAATGATATGCACATCATCACGCACATCAAAGATATAGGGTTTCATTTTAGGATTCCAACGACCTCGTTGATGTCCAAAATGAACGCCAGCTTCTAAAAATTCTTTCATAGATAATTCAGGCATAGTTTTAAGACTTGTATAAAATTGTTACTCGAGAGTCAAGGTTTTTAAAAGATTAAGTTCAGAGAGAACTTTCCCAGAACCATAGACCACGCAAGAAAGTGGATCTTCAGCAATGGAGACCGGTAAATCTGTTTTTTCACGAAGAAGAACATCAATATTCGCAAGAAGAGCTCCTCCACCTGTAATGATAATTCCATTATCTGTGAGATCTGCGGCTAATTCTGGCTGAGTTCTTTCTAGCGTTTGTCTCACAGCATCAACCACTGCATTCAAAGGCTCTTGGATGGCTTCTCGAATTTCATCCGAATTCACTTCCACTGTAATGGGCGCTCCCCCCACCAAATCTCGCCCTTTTACACGCACCGTTCGAAGTTCTTCAAAGGGAGCCGCATTGCCAATTGTAATTTTAATATTTTCAGCGGTTCGCTCACCAATCAAAAGATTATAGTGTTTGCGCATATATTGAATAATCGCGTCATCAAACTTATCCCCTGCCACTCGAATCGATTTGCTGCACACAATTCCACCCAAAGAAATCACAGCCACTTCTGTTGTTCCACCGCCAATATCGACCACCATACTTCCCGTCGGTTCTGTCACCGGAAGGCCCGCACCAATGGCCGCAGCCATGGGCTCTTCAATGAGATAGACTTCGCGGCAACCGGCTGCTTCGGCTGCTTCTTTGACCGCTCGACGCTCAACTTGGGTAATTCCATAAGGAACACAAATTACAATTCGTGGACGCAAAAATGATTTTCTAGGCACCGCCTGATTAATAAAGTACTTAAGCATGGCCTGGGTTACTTCAAAATCGGCAATCACCCCTTCTTTCATCGGGCGAATCGCTGTAATACTTCCAGGGGTACGACCGAGCATCCGCTTAGCCTCTTTTCCCACCGCTAAAACCTTCACTCCTCCATGCTGATTTTTTTGGACGGCTACCACGGAGGGTTCATTTAAAATGATTCCCTTATCTTTCATAAAAACTAGGGTGTTTGCGGTCCCTAAATCAATGGCAAGATCGTTTGAAAATTGGCTGATAAAGCTCTCTAGAAACATAACCTGGGCAATTTAACATGATGAATACTCATTTACAAGTGAAAACTCCCTTAGATTTTATGGAAAATAAAGAGAGCCCCCCTAAGGAGATGAATCGAAACCTTGGATTGAGTCATCTGATTACTAAGTCCACGGGAACTATAGGAAAGAGACTGATTTTTTAAGGGATAGGCTAAGCCTGAAGTAGTAACCTTAGCCCCAGTGGAATTTTGTGGCAAAAGAGAAACCAAATCCCTTTTTTTACCATGAATAGTAGCCAAATCTTCGGTAAAAAAGAGTTCAAAATCATGACTTACCATTTTAGCGGAGATAGAAGAAGGAATAGAGGCCAATAAATAAAGAGCAGCCAAGGAATGATCTGGCCTGCCTCCAATCGTTCCAAAAATAATAATTTCTTTTGGCTTTTTGGATAACAAAAGCTCTAAGGCCAACTCCCCATCGGATTTATCTTTTTTAGAAGGATAGCGATGAATCTGTGCTTTTTTGAATTTCTTTAGCTCTTTAGAAGGAAGCGAATCCAAATCTCCCACAATATGATCCGGCTGAATTCCAAGCTTTAGCGCGTTGAGCGCCCCATGATCTGCTGCAACAACAACCTCTGCACTTTGTGCAAGCTTTATAAGCCTGGGTGTTTTTTTGAGTTCCCCACCTAAAAACAAAGCTGCTTTCATAATTTATTGAATTTCGTAAGGCCCAATGTCTGGCGGATTTTGACGTTGATGATTTTCAAAATCAAAGAGTACTTTAAAAAATTCATCATTCACGGTGATTAGATTTCCCCCTGCATTGAGCGCTGGGCTTTGAGGATCAATAATATAAAAATCAAGATTCGTACTATCTTGAAATCCCATATCACTATCACTTTCTTTAATTATGCTATGCTGATCATTGATAGCTGTCTGCCATTCATTAAAATTATTTACCTTATAGAGAGGGCTATAGGTTGGGATCCCAAATTTTTGGTAACTCGCCAAGTTGGGGCTACCACTATTATCAGGCAATAGGAGGTAAATATTATGATCTGCATGGAAGCGATAGCCCAAGGGCAGACTAAAACTAGAAACATCATTGGGCCCTTGAAATGTAAATATTCCTTGATTGCCTTCAAACCATATCCCATCCTCTTCATGTTTACTAATATTTTGATAAAAAATATTATTATAAATATATAAAAGTGTATGAAGGGGTTGGGCAGGGGCTACAGTCTGTCCTCCTCCTACAATATTAATGACAAAAGGTTGTGGAGTTTTAAAAATATTATGGGCTACTAAAATTTTAGAGTTTTGTCTTTGGTTTATATAAATGCCCGATCCTCTAGCAAAAATATTATTGATAATCTTAATATTCCATGCTCCATTCCACTGACCAAAATTAATCCCTCCAGCTCCTAAAAAACGATTTTTTTGAAAAGTAAGATTAGAAGAGTTTTGAATTCTAACATGGGGACGGCTTGCAATAAAATCAAACCCTTCAATAATGATATTCTCCGAATTATTAATAGAGATTACTTCATATTTACTATTTCCAATAGCAGGGCTTGTCCCTGGTTTTGCCCGCAAAATTAAAGGAGGAAGAGAATCTGTCCCGGGGGGTGCTTTCATTCCCTCTATTTTAATTTTCCCTAAATCACTATCGCATTTATGAAAGCTTCCACAGTTAATAGGCCAATGAACATTTTGTGTGGAATCAAACACTTTAGCATCTACCTCAACAATCACAGGTACGCGATCTTTTAAACGTCTTTCCTGAGCAGCACGAACAGCTTTCGGAATATATCGATAACTCCCATCCTTACATCCTCCAAATTCATGGTTAAGCCATCCCATGGGAACTCCAGCAAAATCTCCTGTCGCGGGTATTTGAGGATCTATACTGGAATCTGTCTCACAATTATTATCGGCTCGAAAAATGGGCGCACTTGCAAGACCAGGATTCGTAAAATGTATTTTAACTTGCCCATAAGCGCTACCTACAACAGATCTCACAAATAATGTCCCTTGAACATCTTCCATCACATAAGAACTAGATTTAATCGTAAAAGAAATACTTCCATTGGTTGAACCCACTTGATTGCCATCCAAGTCGGAATCTACATCCTCTATAATTTCTATTCCGCCAGATCCACTTATTGTAAATTTAGTATTGTTGGGAATAGGATTTCCTGAAGCATCCTTAATAAGATCATTAGGATCAGCAGAAACTAAAACGGTAGTTACCTGATCTCCCGAAACAGTATATTCTGACTGAAGAAAGCGAATCGTTCCTGTTGCAATCCCCGGCTGAAGTTGGGCACTTCCAGAATCTGGACGAAAGATAACTGTGGTTGTTTTTGTGAGATTACCTTTTGTCACACTCACGGTAGAAGTTTGGTCTGGCGAATCACGAAAAGAATCGGCTTTGAGTCTAAATTCTAAAATCCCGTCACTATTGGTTTGAACCTGAGTGATGGTCTGGCCTCCCTCATCCACCAATGTTCCTAAACTTGCTGAAATCATAAACGTCTCATGGCTCAAAGGATCTCCTGTGGCTTGATTTTTAATGGGGCTACTGAAAATCACAGAGACATTTTTTCCATTGGCTTCAATTGAAGGATGGCTTGGACGCAACGTAAAATCTGAGATTCCTCCTTGTTCCACTTGAAATGTGGCAGAAGTCGTTAGGTCTGCTTTTCCTAAACGACTGATCTTGACGGGAAGATTTACTAACGCCCTAGGAACATCCAAAGAATAAACATTGTTTCCTAGACTGATAACAGACGTATTTTCAAATGACACTTGTCCCACCGGCACATGATACCCTTCACTATCCTCTCCTATGACATTCAGATACACTGTTGTCCCCTCCACCACTTCTACATAGGCATGGGCAGCCCCAATTGTTGATTTTTCCTTTCTAAAATCATCGACTTCCTTTGAAATTCCTGTGGTTTTGCGAGCAATCGCTTCTTCATTCTCATCCGAAGCTTCGCCATCTGAAATATGAATTTCATCGATCACGGTACTGCCATCTTTTAAAACAAGCTCGACGTTAGTGGGCAATGCCTCCGCCCACCCGCCCATCACCAAAAATTCTCCGGGCATAAAACTTATGTGATTCCCCCCTAAGTTATAGATTTCTCGACACTGTCCACTTCCTATCTGGCAAATCACTTTATTCTGTTTCTGATCAACAACTGTCCACTCACTGATATCCAAGACCTGGTTGGTTGCATTATAAAGCTCTATCCATTGATCGCCTGTATCGGCTGCGCTACTCCCAAAAACACTATCAAAAGGAATCCCATTGCCCCCTGCTGTATCGTCGTTCCAATCTTTTTTGGGATCTAAAACCACTTCATTGATCACCACTTGAGGGGTGCGATTGGAAAGTAACGGAAGGGTAACTGCAAGTTGAACTTGAGAGAGCTCTCCGCCGGTCTTCATCTGAAATTCCAAAGACTCAGAAAGTTTATTGCCTCCTTCGTCTTGAAGATGTTCCGTCAGTTTCACACTATAGATGATATTGGCATCCAATGCCTTTTGAGGAATGAGAGAAAATTCTTTTTTGCTACCGCCCAAAACAATGCGACGGTCGATTTCTTTTTGGGTGGCCGCTTCCATCAAAATAATATTTTGAGGAATCACGGTTTCTGCTTTTAATGCTTTCGTACTGACAAAAAGAATATGGACTCGGTTGGGTACACGATAAATGGGTTTTTCTGCCACAGAAACTTGGCCAATTGAAGAAGCTAAAATAGACGCCCCAGAGGCTCCATCCTGGAAGCCACTTAAAATAATATTAAAGCTTCCAGGGACTGCAGTAATCGGAGAAAGACCACGGCCTCCCCTTTTCTTCCCGCAATCCACAAAGGAAAGGCTCAAAATCAATACTAAAACTAAACACCCTTTTCTCATCATATTTTAATCTTTGTGAGCTTCAATCAGAAGTCTAAACCACATACGTTCCACAAAAGTACTTTTAGTATACCACAAAAACCTATTTTACAAAAAAAGAACTACTAGAATTTTAGCTCTCTGGTATAATTTAAGAATAAGAGGTGTCTGTGAAAAAAGCCTACCATTATTTTCTTGGGGTTTTCTTGGGAATCAGTTTAGGAATAGGGATCGCGGGATGTGATGGAGGTAGCGACTCCAGCTCTCAAAAAAAGGGAAGCTCTGCAGCGTTAGAAGCTGAAGACTCATCCACAAAAACTGAAGTGCTATGCACAAAATATACCAATGAATCTATCATAGGAGATTCCGTCACCCTTTCATCTCCTGACACTCTTCCCTCCGCTTTACAAAAGCTAATGGAATATAAATGGAAAAGGAAAACAGTGACATCCAATATCCTTCCTCCTGATATTGCCGCTGGTCTTGAAACAAGAGAAATCTGGGAAGAACTTGAGATGGAGTGGGAGTATGATCCAGACACTCATTTCCCTATAGGACTTGCTGGTGTACTAAAAAGATATTACCAAGGCACAGCAACTCAAGAAGAAGTCGATCGTGTTCAGATGGCCATTTTAATTAAAGAACAACGCCGCCGCATTGATAAAGAAGGACTTGGTCTTGAGGAAGGAGGAAAAGCAGACATCACCACTCATGATCTGTCTATTCAGCCCAAAACTTCTTCCTCAGAAATAAAACTTAAGGATGTCTACATAGATTCTTATAACATCCCAAACCTTTCCATATGTGATGGTGATAAGCGAAAGACTTTTACAGGAACCAGAAAATAATTAGAGTACAGTAATTTTTTTGAGGCTTTCTTCGAGTTTTTCTTTTTTAGATTGGAGCTCTTGAAAGCGGTCTTTTTCTTTTTGAACCACTCCCTTAGGCGCACGCTCGACAAAGGCAGGCTGAGAGAGTCGGCTATTTAAATGCGTCATATCCTCTTCGACTTTAATCAATTCCCTTTGGAGACGTTTTTTCTCTTCTTCCATATCAAAGAGCTCTGTCATAGGAATAAAAATTTCTCCAAAATTTAAAACGGCCCGAACGGCATTTTGCGTCTCTAGAGGCTCTGTTTGACCCATTTGTAAATAAACCTGGGAAAGCTTTGCTAAACTTTTGATGGACTCAGCGTAAGAACTTAAAAGGCTCACATTTTTCTTTTCTTTAAGAACAATCGTTGCAGAAATAAGTTTTGAAGGAGAAACGTTATTTTCTCCTCTAAGATTTCGAATTTGAGAAATAAGATCTATGATCAATTGCACTTCTTTTTTTGCTTTGGAATTGACCCATTTAGAGTGAAATTTTGGAAAAGAGGCAATCATAATACTCTTCTCATTTGAAAGTGGTAGGTGATGCCAAAGCTCTTCTGTGACGAAAGGTAAAAAGGGATGCAAAAGTTTTAAGAGTTCTCTTAAGACAAACATCATCACCTTTTGTGTTTCTTCTTTTTGGGCTGGATCTTTCAGGGGCGCCTTGATGAGCTCGATGTACCAATCACAAAACTCATGCCAGGTAAAATGATAGACCGTATTGGCAGCTTCATTTAAACGATACTCTTCTAAAAACTCATTGGTTTCTCTAACGGTCTCAAAAAGACGTGTTAAAATCCACTGATGTACCAAAGATAAATTTTTGGGAGAAGAGAGCTCTTTGAATTTAAAATCGGGTTCTAAATTCATCCGAACAAAGCGCGTCGCATTCCAAATTTTATTAATAAAGTTTCTATATCCCGCAATGCGCTCCTCGGCCATTTTGACGTCTCGTCCTTGTGTAGCCAAAGAGATCATCGTAAACCTGAGAGCATCTGCTCCATATTTTTCAATCGTATCTAGAGGATCAATGACATTGCCCTTAGATTTGCTCATCTTTTGTCCTTGGGCATCCCGAACCATGGCATGAAGATACACATATTTAAAAGGAGGCTTTTTCATAAAATAAATGCCCATCATCATCATTCGAGCCACCCAGAAAAATAAAATATCAAACCCCGTCTCCATGACGGCAGAAGGATAAAATGTTTTTAAATCTTTCGCTTTTTGAGGCCAACCTAACGTTGAAAAAGGCCAAAGCGCCGAACTAAACCAGGTATCTAATACGTCGGGATCTTGAAAAATACTTTGGCTTTTGCACTGATGACATTGGGCGGGATCTTTCACAGAGACTGTAATTTTTTGACATGCTCTACAATGCCATGCCGGAATTCGATGCCCCCACCAAATTTGTCTGGAGATGCACCAATCTTTAATATTTTCCATCCAATTAAAATAGGTTTTGGACCAGCCTTCAGGAATAATTTTGACTTTCTTTTTACGAACCACATCCATTGCGGGCAATGCCAAAGGCTTGGCTTTTACAAACCACTGCGTCGAAAGCCGTGGTTCCACAACTGTTTCACATCGATCGCAGTGACCTAAAGTAACGGTGTAGTCTTCTTCTTTTTCTAAAAGGCTTTGTGCTCTTAAGTCTTCTAAAACTTTTTTTCGGGCTTTAAAACGATCGAGCCCTTGATACTCTGCGCCTGCATTTTCATTCATTCGTCCTTTTTCATCTAAAACAGAAATCATGGGAAGAGCGTGACGCTGTCCCAATTCAAAATCATTAAAATCATGACCGGGAGTAATTTTAACCGCCCCCGTTCCAAACTGAGGATCGACCGTTTTGTCACTGACGATAGGAATTTTTCGCTGAGCCAATGGCAAAAGAATCATTTTTCCAACCAGGGAGTGATAGCGCTTATCTTTGGGATGAACAGCCACCGCTGTATCGC
>JACPSU010000135.1 GCA_016193105.1 Deltaproteobacteria bacterium
TTCATCTCTGTTATGATCTGGTCGAGGCTGGCGAAAGGCAATGAGCTTGGTGGTTGTGAAATAGACACCTCTTTCCCCTCTTTGTTGAAAAGAGTCCACTTTGGTTTTATATTCTCATTTATATTTAATGTAAGATCAAAAGATAAACACTGCGCCTGCCCCAACAGGGTTCCTTTGATGTGTGTTTCAGGTTCTATATATTTGTCAAAATTATACTTATTTTTTACAAGTTTTAGAAAATTTTCATCCATGTCCCTCTGTGCTTGGGTAAGTTCTTCAGGAGAACCTATGACAGAACTAGAATTTTGGATTGCTTCATCTTCCCCTTCTATCTTCATTTGATGCCAAGGCTGAAAGGCCGCTTTGGTACAAGAATCTTGAGAAAAAAGAGGTACGCTGATCAAAATATTTATTAGTATTAACGATATAAAAATAAAAAATTTCTTTATGCCCATAATCATTCTTTCGTTTTCTTAGCATTTTCAAAAAATAATTTAATCGCTGCGGACATAGTCGATAGGGCGGAATTAATTTTTTGGAGCTCTCGATCCTTCTCTTCTTTGGTGGAAGTCAGTTGATCTATAATTGTTTGTGCGGCGGCTTTAGATAACTCTCGATTTTCTTTTCCAGCTGCAGCCATTGCTAATGTCGAAAGAGAAGAAAGCTCAGCATCTTTTCGATCTTTCCCAGCTTCCATAAAAATAACCGCTTTCATCGGCATATGAATGTCTGATTTTTTAGCTTCTAGACGATAAAAATCGGCTCCTGTTAAAGAGACTGTTAGAGAATACTTCCCTTCCGTATTGGTTGTGGATTCCCCCAGCTTTTGTCCTTCTTTATTAAATACCTCTACCGCATATCCTTCCGCAGAAGACGAAAGCACATTGTCCACTACTCCAGAAATTTGAGTGGCTATGGAAGACTGCGACGTTAAGGCCTTTGTAACAGGTTCTCCTGCGGAACGATCCCCTCCTCCACTGCAAGAGAGAAGTGTTAAGCTTATCAGGACTAAGAGCAGTAAAACGTTCCACTTCACTTCAATCACTCCTTTTGCCTAAGGCCCATCTTCATTCCAACACTGAGGAATGGTTACGCTTCCCCCATTAGAGATACTCCAGTTGGGTTTAACGGTCTTGGGACTTTCTAATGCGATTGCTGCTGTAAAGGCTGCTCCTCCTGTAATTGTTTGAGCTTGCTGTCCTAAAGATGAATCTGAAAATAATGTAACTGCCTGACCCAAGGTAAGCCATGAGAGATCAAAAGAAATAGTCCCACCCTTATCTCCTATTTGTGGATGGGATAATCCAGGACACACCTCTGTTTTGGTTGTAACAGAAGATTGTAAACCCGTTCCCAATTGTGCCCCAAGCACCTTCAGACGAATATCAACACTTTTTGTCTCTAAGCTAGTTCCCCAAGCAGCGCTGCCGGTACACCCATAATAAGAGTAGGTTGCTAAAATAGCATATTCGGATAGTTTTATAGACGTACAATCGTCACAGGCATCTCCAATGCCATCTTGGTCATGATCTTTTTGAAGGGGGTTTTTGACAGAAGAACAGTTGTCAGGACCTAAGCCCACATTTTCAGTTGGGATACCATCTCCATCGCTATCGGTACCTTTATCATCTGGGGAGGAATCACAAGCATCCGGAATCCCGTCAAAATCTCGATCCTTTCTATCATCACAGGTGGGATATTTATCATGCAGATCGGGGATGCCATCTCCATCAGCATCCGGCAAGCCCCCCACCACAGCATCTACCACTGTAATGGCAAAGGGAAACTGAACCATATTGGCATCGTCTCTCAGTTGTAACTTGTATTTATACGCTCCTAGCTCCGTCGAAGAAGAAGTAACAAAACTAACCGTATGACCACTATGAGGGTCTAAAGGATCCGCTGCGGCAGCAGATGGTTTATCGATCAAAATCCAGGTAAACGTTAAGAGCTTCCCCTCTGGATCAGAGCTGGCAGAACCATTGATCACGGCCGTATCTCCCCTTTTAAGAGCATTGGGAGGCTCTCCATTCGGTTGAAATTGCAACACAGGCAGGCGATTGCCGCCACTCGTTTGAGCAACGCTTCGGGATTGTTTTTGAGCTTCGGGCTCCCCTGAAGGAGAACAGCGAACACCCATCACCAACACACTGGCACTTAAAATATAAAGACCTAGGGTCTTAAAGACCTGTTTCATAAAAAATTATGGTGGCCTTCCGAAATTTCCTAGATTAAGAACTCATTAAAAACACAACGCTTTTTCAACCATCAACGTGAACTAACTTTTAGTTTACTTGGAAATCGCATTCTGTCAACTTCTGTCCCAGAATTGGAATTAAGATAAAAGATCTGATAATTTTTTAAAGATATCTAAGAAGGCAGGAAAGTAGCGGTTCTTGATTTCTTGATACACATGTTCAGCATTGGTTTGATCGTACGTATGAACGGTTTCGTTTCGATCTTCAATCATATTTAACCAGAGTTTTTCATCTTCAATGAGGCCTGCCTGATGGGCAAACTGAAACGCTTCTCGGGGGGTGATAATCCGTCGTCCTAAAGTAGAGGCATGTTTTTGGAGAGTCTTCCAAAGAAGTTCATAACAAAATTCAAAATTTTGGATAGCTCCAGCCAGTTCTAATTCTGAAAGACTTGATTTTAAAACAGCATTTTTTAAACTCTCTAGAGCTTTTTTAAAATTTTCAAGACTTTGCTGAGTTGTCTTTGTTTTCATAGATCGGGATGCCTTCTTTATCTATTTTTTTCTTCAGTTTTTCAGATGCTTTTTCAAAACAAACAACATCTATTTTCTTTAGAGTTATTTTGTTACTCTTAATTTTTTCAGCAATGGAACCCCAAGAAGTGGTATTTGAGACTGAAACGGCAAGATCGATATCAGAAATATCTGTGGCTTCTTCACGTGCAAAAGAGCCAAATAATTTAATGCAATGAATTTCAGGATATAACGGAGCCATTTCTTTTACCCACTCTAAGAAGGGGGTAATGGCATCTGAGGAGATGAACTTACATGCTTTTAGTGTTTTCATTGTTTCGAAAAAAACTACCACATTTTCCTGCAAGTTCAAAGCCCAAAAAATTTGTTGGCTTTGAAAATGCTGAGATTCTTCAGCCCTTCGGACTTCAGAATGACATTAGATGAGCTTGGTCGTAAAATACTTTGGTTTAAGGCTTGGTACTCTTTTTCATAGAGCGTCATGAGAGGTTTTATTTTTTGGACATAAAGATGCTCGCAAAAGCCATGATCATGTCCTGAAACATGATGCGCCCTGTAATACAAAAGAGCATACGCATACAAAAAATGCATCTGTTCTAAGCCGGTCACCGTACTTTGAGGATGAGAGGCATAAAGAGCATCGACTTCTTCCACCCTCTCTACTTGATTTAGCCTTTGAATCTCTACAGGCGTCAGAGGAAAAATGACATCTCCCAAAACACTGATCTCTTTTTGTTCATGACGAAGCCTCACTTCTTGAAGAATAAAATCAAGCCAAGGTAAAGAGACTCGACGGCTCACTTCAATCAGCGCTTGCGCATCTTGAGCTGAAAAAAGTTTTATAAAGCGATTGATTTTCTCGTTGTCATTGTTGGGATCGTCAATACGAGGGATAATCCATTTGGTGAAAAATTTAATGGCCGACAGAAAAGTTCCCTTTAAGGAAATATTATAAAACTCAAGCGCTGTTAAATCTGCCCCAATTCGATTTTGATCATGAACCCCCAGACGAGCTTCCAGCATAAACTGAGAAGATTTTTCAGAGTACTGCGTACTCCAGGGAGGAAAGCGCCATCCCCAATTGTCTGCCTCCCATTGTCGCATCCCCACCACCACTTGAAGCTTTGAGCGCAAAGCCTCTGGGCCAGATGCCTTAGGATCAGAAAACATCTCAAATTTAATCTTTTCTAAAAGCCAGGCATCTTCTTTTTTCTGTTGGAAAGCGGTCTGGGATTCTGTGCTATTCATATATGGAAGAAGAGCTTCCATAAAATCATTCATTCCATCAATAGAAGCAGAAAATTTAATATGCATGGGGGTTTCTTTTTCAAATCCTTTAAAGAAGGAATACGGACGGCTCCTTACTTCCTTATAATGATCAAAGCTTGAACGATCTCCTTTGCCTAAAGCTATTTCCAAGGCAAATTTATGCATATCAATGTCAATGACGGGCGAAAGACTCCACAATTCTAACTTTTCGACTTCTGGGTGAGGGAGAAATTGAGACAAGATATTTTTTTGAAGTTGGCATTTTAAAACACCCGGTTCGGCTGCTGCTTCAACCGTACTAAAATAGCGCTCTGGCTCTGGGATGAGCTTTAAAAGCCAAAGAAGTGTTTCAATGACAAGATCGGGTTGGCCCTTGGGACGATCATAGATCGTAACCACCCCTTCTCCCTCGAATAAATCCAATTGATCAGCAATGATCTGAAGGGTGCGATCTTGTAAAATCTCAATCCCAAATCGAAGATGAAAAAGGGCTCCTTGAGGATAATGCGCTTCATACCTGTCTTTTAAAATAGTATATTCATAGAGCTTGCCTTTCACTCGACCAAAAAGATCAAAACGATTATGGACAGGATCAAGAACAATATTGAGTTCAGGGACCCACTCTGAAGCTGTAAATTTCAAAATGTCCGTCAGCCGCTCTTGACTGATCCGAACAGAGACTGCTGGCATCGTTGCAGAAAAAGCTGTGAGGGAGCTTAAAAGCACTAAGGAAATAATCAGATAACGCATCACTCGAATCACAAGATGTGAGATATACAAGGCCTGCACCAAAAGTCAATTTTGATTTAAGTAAATTTAAGAGGAAGACAAAAATTTCTTTAAATGACTAACCAACTTCAATTTCTTAGCCCACATCATTAAATAGCCTTTATCCAACTTCTTTTGGTGAAGAATAACATTTTGGATATCTACGACATCCTGCGGTCGAAGACTCAAGAGCTTTAGCAAAATAAGATCTTCTGGCGTCACAACATAAACGTTTTCTTTAAGCAAGGGAAAGGACTGTCGACGCTGAATTGCATTCTTCAAAAATTCATTCTCTGCTAAAATAAGGTCCACCATAATGAGCTCATGTGCTTTTTTACATAAACAAAAGCGAACAATTGTAATTTTTTTTAACTTAAATAAATGGGGACTAATAAAATCTAGTTTTGTAGCTTCAAGGGCGCTCTTAAATTTAGAGAAATCCTCTTCTCGAAGTGAAATAACAAAATCTAAGTCAACCGTCGCACGAGGGGTAGCCCATAAAGCCACGGCAAGTCCTCCGATGAGCATATAAGGCACTTGAAGTTGATTTAAAGTAGAACAGACGTTTAAAAGATCTTCAACAAAGGATTCAGGGGGAAGTTTTTGCATGTTGTTTTTTCTCTTGAATTATTTCTTTCAAAATTTTTCTCAGTAAAAGAATCCCCTGCTTCTTGTCATGAGCATACTTCAAAGCTCTAAGCTGAAGACACAAATTAGTAATGGCCTCCCACTCTTTTAAGCGCAAAAAAGCTCTTTGAGCCGTCAGTCGATGTTTCATAACTAAATATAGTTTATCATGGACAAAAATAGAAACAAAGTCTAATCCGAGCGGTGTTTTAATTCAAAGGCGCGGATCTCTTGGCGAATTAAGCCTTGAGTAAGAGGGAAAAGATCTAGCTCAGAAAATACTTTTTGATACATGGGCAAGGTTTGAGGGGTCAATCCCAATTTAATATTTCGCCCCAACTCCCCATGGTGTTCAAATTCACGAAATAAAAATGAAACCAAAGCTTCATCGCCTGCTCCGCGACCCAATAGCTCACTGGCCATCTCAGCTTTTACTTCTACATCTTGAGCTGCAGTAAATACCTCTCGAAGGATAGCATTTCCTTCCGGGGTATTGGGGACAAGACCTGCTGCCACCTGTCGAACGTAAGGATGCGGATTATGTCTGACCAAGTGGATGGCCCGTTCGTCACCTAAGCCAGCAGGGCCATCATGTCTCATGATGCCATGCAAAGCAGCTCTGGCCACTTCAGGATTTTCATGATCCAAATAAGACTCTGCCAAAGAGATAAAATCTTGAGTTTCCTGTGCTCCACTTAAAAAATAAAGGCTTGCAATAATGACTGGAGCTTCTTGTGAATGGGCCTTTAAATGCTCAAGAACCTTATTTTGGTATTTAACTGACCGAGGCAACTGTGCAATGATGGCTGCCCGCACCTCTGGATTCTGTTCTTGGGAAAGATGTTGTTCTAGAGAAAATCCAGATAACTTTTTCGTCACCATATCTTCATCTCGCAGAGTCAAAATTAAAGCCTCTTTTCGCACCTGAGGATCTTTATGATGCTCTGAAAGCCAAATGTATGACAAAAGACGCTCTTTGGAAGGTAAAAGGTTTA
>JACPSU010000136.1 GCA_016193105.1 Deltaproteobacteria bacterium
AGAAACGACAGGAATCCAAGAACCCAGAAGATGACAATAGAAAAGTCCAGCTCATTAAAAGGCTCAGGCGGTTTGAAACTGAAATCCGAGATGTCCTCTAGGGATGAATCCGTGGAGTTATTACCCGCTTAACATCCTGATGTGTGGATTTTTAGGGTTCGAGAAGATCTGTTTTTTCGATGATGGCGGTGGCGTGGGTCTTAAGAAGAGTTTGGATAAGATCTAAATATTCTGGAAGGTGAGAAGATCCGGTAAAGGAAAAAAGAACGATGGTGGAAAACACTATTTGAGTTCTTTAATAAATTCTTCAAACTGTGCACGTGTGGGACGAAGTTCAGTTTCTGTGAATTCATGAAAGGGACGATCTGGAAGGTTCATGAGCTCATGCAAAGGTTTTACATCTTTTCTATAGTAAACAAGGCCTGTAAGGATACTTTTTTCTTTAAATGATTTTTCTAAAGCCACGAGCGCAGTCATTCTATCTGTAGGATCGTAATCTTCTTTTAGTTTTTTCAAAATCAAACGAGAACCGTCATGAAGTGCCACTTCCTTGGCTTCACCGGGTTTATAATCAACGGCGATTTCTTCAAACGAAGGTACAAAGCCCAATTCTTGAAGAGGGATGTCATGCTCTTTGACATAGGCATAACTTTTCGTGCTGGTGTCATGGTTATTAAATGTGACACAGGGGCTAATGACATCCAGGACTGCGCATCCTTTGTGTCCAATAGCCGCTTTAATGAGAGTGGTCAGTTGTTGTTTGTCGCCAGAAAAAGATCGAGCTACAAAGGTTGCCCCAAGTTCAATGGCCAATTCCACAATATCAATAGGCTGATACTCATTGGTATCTCCGTAGTGATCTACAGCTTGGTAGTCGGCTGTAGCAGAAAATTGTCCTTTGGTGAGTCCATAGGTTCCATTATTTTCAATGATATAGACAAGATTGGTATTTCTTCGAATGGCGTGTACAAATTGTCCAATCCCAATATTGGTAGAATCTCCATCGCCGCTGACTCCGATGAGTTTTAAGGTGTGGTTGGCAAGCTCAGTCCCTGTGGCAATCGAAGGCATTCTGCCGTGTACTGCATTAAATCCAAAGGATCGATTTAAAAAATAAGTGGGTGTTTTGCTTGAACATCCAATTCCGCTTAGCTTAGTGACTTTGGAAGGATCCAATCCTAACTCATAACAGGCTGCAATAATGCAAGAGGTGACAGAATCATGTCCGCATCCTTTGCACATTGTGGATGGAAATCCAGTATAGTCTTTTCTGGTTAAGCCAATGCGATTGGTGAGTTCACTCATGAGGCAAATACCTCCCGTGCTTTATGAGTAATAAAATCAGGATCCAGTGGAAGTCCATCAGAGTAGGCAAAAGAAACAAGCTTGGGACACAAAGGTCCATCTAGATCCATTCTTAAAAGAGACATCAGTTGGCCATCTCGATTTTGTTCTACTACAAGCACTTTATCACACTCCGTTACAAATGTTTTAATGTCCTCATGGAAAGGATAGGCCAGCACTCTCAGATATTTAATAGAAAAGTGATTTTTATCTTTAAGCGTATCTAAGGCTTCAACGACAGCATGATGGGTGGTTCCCACAGTTATAATTCCAAATTTTGCTTTTTTATCTCCGCTGATCAAAGGTTTAGGCAGATAGTTCACCGCTGTTTTATATTTTTTTGATAAGCGATGCATATTGGCTTGATACACCGCTGGGTCTTCAGAATAACCCGCTTCTGGTGTATGGCCTGTCCCTCGTGTGAAATAAGGGGCTAGGGGATGAGGATTTCCAGGAAGAGTTCTATAAGGGATACCGTCTTTATCAACATCTGCATAGCGTCCCCACTCTTTAATTTTTTCAAGATCTTTAGCTGTTAAGATTTTGCCGCGATCAAAAGGTTTGTCATAGTATTTGAAAGGATCTGAAGCCCAAAGATTCATTCCGAGTTCTAAATCTGTGAGTACCATTACGGGAGTTTGTATTCGTTCTGCAATATCAAAGGCCCAAGCTGTAAGTTCATAAATCTCTTCTACGGTTCCTGGCAGAAGCACAATGTGTTTGGCATCCCCATGAGAAGCAAAAATACATTTTATAATATCTGCTTGTTGAGTTCGAGTAGGAAGGCCTGTACTAGGGCCCACTCTTTGAACATTACAAATAACGATAGGAATTTCAGCATAATAGGCTAGCCCAATAAATTCATTCATGAGAGAAATTCCAGGGCCGGAAGTGCCTGTGACAGATCTCGCTCCTGCCCAGCCTGCTCCAATAGCCATACCTATAGCAGCAATTTCATCTTCTGCTTGGACGATAGCCATTTTTCTCTTTTTTGTAGCAGGATCTTCTCGAAATCTTTTGGCATAGGCATCTAAGGTTTCACTAAAACTACTGGCTGGGGTAATGGGGTACCATGCCGCAACTGTGCAGCCTCCAAAAATGCAGCCTAATGCAGAAGCTTGGTTTCCTTCTATGATAATTTTGTTTTGGAACTTATTGTCAGGTTCATAAAAATAGGAATCTTTTTTAGTTAAATTTCCTTTGGCATATTCATAGCCCAACTCAATAGCCTTCAGGTTTACATCCACGACTTTTTGTTTTTTCTTAAAGGTATCTTGTACCACTTCGTAAATAATCTTTTTATCTACACCAAAAAGAAAAGAAATAATTCCTAGATAGATGGTATTGGTGAGGAGGGTGCGAAGTCTGGGAGTGTCAAAATTATCTTTAGCAAGACGACTCATCGGAGCAGCGTAATACGTTACTCCTGGTTTTTCTTGGCCTACGCTAATGACGGTGGAATCATAAATGACCACACTGCCTTCTTTGACTTCCCCAAGATCTTGTCCACTCGAAGTAGGATTCATCGCAACTAATATTTCTGAAAACCGCTTCATGGATTGATAGCCTTTAGGGTTGGTTCGAATATGAAACCAGGTGGGGAGCCCTTGGATATTGGAAGGAAAAAGATTCTTGGCCGAGGTTGCTATCCCCATCCGGACCAGACTTTTAAAAAGAATATTATTGGCTGACTGGCTTCCGGTGCCATTGGTCGTAGCGATTTTGATTGTAAAGTTATTGATAATTTTTTGTGTTGTCATATTGCGTCATCTTTCTAACATAAACGTTTTTTTAGATGCAAATGAATTTTAGGTACATGCGCTGGGTCATAAATTTAAGCTTTATTATGTTGGCAGCTTCGAAATTACGCCTCCTTTTAAAGAAGGTCTGTTGGATAAAAATTCTTTATCTAAAATATAGTTAGACTCAGCAAAATTGGCCCATTCGTATTCTTGGCCCATCCGAATGGCATCCACCGGACAGGCTTCTTCACAATATCCACACATGACACACCGTAAAAGATCAATTTGAAAAGAAATAGGAAATTTCTCTACTTTGGGATCTTCATTTTCAGAAGCCGTGATTTTAATGCACTGTGCGGGACAGGCGGTTTGGCACAGCATGCAAGAAGTACATCGAATCGATCCATCCAATTTTTTGGTTAAAATATGAAGTCCTTTAAAGCGGGGGGAGCGCTCTCTTTTTTGAAACGGGTATTGAATGGTTGGAATTTTTCGAATGTGCAAAAGATTTAAAATAAGATGTTGGAGCGTGGTTTTCATCCCGATGAGAAGGCCTGGAATATAGAAGGTTTTAGTGTAAGCTTTGGGGCGTGCTACAAGCATAAGACCTCTGCAATGGGCTTGGCTTCTTCTACCGAGCGAGTGGCTGCGTTAATTTTTTGTTCCATGTTCTTAAAGTTTACAAAAGTTCCATTCTTTTCAACAAATGTGAGAGTGGGAAGAATGAGATCGAAGAAAGGGGTGGCATGGCTGATGTGTGTCCCAATGAGGATTTTTTTAGAAATATTCTGGCCTTTTTCAAGCCAACTTAAAAAGTTGGGAATGCTTTGAGGATCTTGAGGGGCAAAGACAACCAGCGTTTTCCAAGATTTGGTTTTGAGTTGCTGTTCAAAATAAAAAAGATCTTGGTTTTCTAAATTGTATTTTTTAGCAATGGAGAGGAGCCCTTGAGAATTGGGATTTTTATCTTGCCGGAGTAATAATTCATCGATAACAGCATCCGATAGTTTTTGGGCCTCTATAGTATGAAAAATAGCTTGTGTTTTTACAGTTTGCGTAAAAAAGTGATAGACGGCTTCCAGCTCTTCAGAAGTATATTGGGGGGTAACAAGGACGGCTAATTCTGAAGATTCTTTCAAAATTTCCTTCCACTCTGTGTGTGCATTCTTCCAATCGATGGGGAGGAGATTGCCTTTTACTTTTTTAAGTGGAGCAAGAATACGATTTTCCGGCTCTGTTTGCTTATAGCGCAGCCGACCATAATCGCACATCCAGTAGCTATTGACCTCTTCATTTAATCTTGGGCGCATGCGATACGTTCTTTTTTCAATGGGATCAAAAGAAACGGTGACATTGCATCCGGTAGAGCAGCCAGGGCAGACGGAGTCTACATCTTTTAAGAACCAGACCCTCTTTTTGAAACGAAAATCTTTACTGGTTAAGGCGCCCACAGGGCAAATATCGACACTATTTAAGGTGTAGTTGTTGTTCAACGCTTTATCTTGGAACGTCCCAATTTCTGAGCGATCTCCTCGATTAAAAATAGCCATTTCGCTTGTTTTGGGAACTTCATCAAAAAAACGAACACATCTGGAGCACAAAATGCATCGTTCAGTATCGAGCATGATATGATCCCCAATACTAATAACTTTTCGTTTTAAAACTTTGTTTTCTTGCATATCGCTATTATATTTTCCATGCTTCATATAATAGTTTTGCAGGCCGCATTCTCCCGCTTGATCACAAATAGGACAATCTAGAGGGTGGTTGATCAAATGAAATGCCAAATTCCATTTTTGGATTTCCTTCACTTTTTCAGTCGTGGTTTTAACCGCCATCCCCTCACTAACGGTGGCATTGCAAGAAATCAGGGGGCGAGGTTGGCCTTCCACTTCGACAAAGCACATTCGGCAAGCGCCTGCGATAGAGAGTCCCGGATGATAACAGTAATGAGGGACGGCTGCTTTATTTTCTAAAAGAACTTTTAAAAGATTTTCACCTTTAGGGGCTAAAACTTCTTTGCCGTCGATTATAATTTTAACTTTTTCTTTGGAGTCAGTGGACATTCAGATGACACCTTTTGTGTTTAATATGATGTTCAAATTCAGATCTAAATTTTTTCACAAAACTTTCTACGGGCCAAGCTGCAGCATCTGCCAGAGCGCACACGGTTCGTCCCCCTTGCATGTTGCGGGTGATATTTAAGATTAAATCAATATCTTCCTCTCGTCCACGTTTATGAAGGATACTTAGAATAATTTTTTCAAGCCATCCGGTCCCTTCTCGACAGGGGGTGCATTGGCCGCAAGATTCATGTTTAAAAAAATGGGCGATGACACTTAAAAGATCAACCATGCATTGGCTCTCTGAAATAACCATAACGCCCCCCGAGCCCAACATGCTTCCAGCGGCGGCTAAACTTTCGTAATCCAAATTCACTTTCAGTGCTTCTTCGGCAGTGAGCACATGGGCTGAAGCTCCTCCCGGAATGACAGCTTTGAGTTTGGCATTATTGATAAGTCCGCCTCCGACCTCATAAATGAGATCTTTCAGAGGAAACCCAAGAGGGAGTTCATAGGTTCCAGGGTTTTTAACGGGGCCAGAAAGACAAAAAAGTTTTGTTCCAGGGCTTTTTTCCGTGCCGTTTTTCTTATAGGCGGCAGCGCCATTTTGAATAATCCAAGGAACCGAAGCCAGAGTCTCTACGTTATTTACAACGGTAGGTTGTCTGTTAAATCCTGCAAGGGCAGGAAAGGGGGGTTTTAATTTTGGCCAGCCTTTAATTCCTTCTAAAGAACTAATGAGGCCTGTTTCTTCTCCGCAGATATAAGCACCAGCGCCTCTGAAGACATAAATATCTAAATTAAATTTTGTTCCTAAAATAGCTTCTCCTAACAGATGGTGAGCGTGGCATTCTTCAATGGCTTTTTCTAAAGTGGCAATACTTTCGGTATATTCTCCACGCACGTAAATATAGGCTTTGTGGCAATCCACAGCATATGCAGCAATGAGGATTCCTTCTAGAACGAGGTGGGGAATTTGCTCCATCAAAATTCGATCTTTAAATGTTCCAGGTTCGCTTTCATCGCCGTTACATAAAAGATATTTTGTTTTGAGAGGATCTTTAGGCACAAAAGACCATTTTTTCCCTGCAGGAAATCCCGCTCCCCCTCGGCCACGAAGCCCCGAATCTGAGACAACCGAGATGACTTCTTCGGGTTTCATCTGTTTTAAAACTTTTTCTAACGCTTGGTAGCCCCCTTTTTCTCTATAGGTTGAAAGAGTGTGGATCTGGGGGACTTCTAAATGTTCAAAGAGTATTTTCATAGACACGTGTGTCATGGTTTACACTTGGATAAAATTTCATCTATTTTTTCAGGGGTTACTTTATAATGATACGTGTCATTGATGCGAAGCGTAGGAGCTTTATCGCATCCCCCAAGGCATTCTTCACGTCTTAAAGTAAAGAGTTTGTCGGGAGTGGTCTCCCCGGACCTTATTTTTAATCTTTTTTCGACATGGGCCAAAAGTTCTCGGCTTTTCATCATGGCACAAGAGACATTGGTGCAGATTTGAATTTCATATTTTCCGACAGGTTTTTTATGAAGCATGGTGTAGAAGGAGGCCACTTCTAAGACTTTGGCTGGAGATAAGTTCATCAGACTTGCGATGTATTCAATGACCTCAGGGCTTAAGTGACCAAATTCTCTTTGGGCCAGATAAAGAGTGGGAACCAATTTTGATCTGGGATTATCAAAAAGAAGCTCTAGGCTTTTAAATTCTTTTAAGGCTTTTTCTGAAAAATGAATGCTCATAGTTAGCGGTCCAATTCTCCTGCGATGATGTTTAAGCTTCCGACGGTGGCAATCGCATCTGCAATCATCCCTCCTTCAATCATGGAAGGATACGCTTGATAATGGGCAAAGGAAGGGGCACGACAATGAATGCGATAAGGAAACCCTGAGCCGTCACTCACAATATAAAATCCAATTTCACCATTGGCAGATTCAATATAACCATAAACTTCCCCTGTGGGTGGTTTTATGCCGTCTATTTCAAGCATGAAATGATTCATGAGTCCTTCGATATTACCATACACATCTTCTTTTTGAGGAAGCACAATGCTTTTGTCATCAATGGCGATGGGGCCCGAGGGAAGCTTGGCCAGCGCTTGCTCGATAATTCGACAGCTTTGTCTCATCTCTTCCATCCGAACCAAAAAGCGATCATACACATCTCCTTCCGTCGCAATGGGAATTTCAAACTCGTAATTTTCATAGCCCAAGTAAGGAGTGAGTTTTCTAAAATCGAGTTCTACGCCACAGGCTCGAAGCAGAGGGCCTGTGTATCCATATTCAATCGCATCTTCTTTGGAAATACATCCCACATGTTTTGTACGATTAATAAAAATTCGGTTATTGGAAAGTAGGGCATCGATATCTTTAATGGCAGAGCGAATAGATTTTATCGTTTTTTTGGCTTCTTCGACCCAGCCATCCGGAAAATCATAAATACTTCCTCCAATGATGGTTCCACGAGGAAACATGCGCCCGCCCCCCCAGCGCTCAAATAGCGTATATACTTTTTCTCGCTCTTCGAATGCGTACCAAAAGTTGGTGAGTCCGCCCAAATCTACAGCTCCTGTTCCAACGGCAATCAGATGATCAATAATTCTTGAAAATTCACCGATGATCACTCGAATAGCTTGGGCTCTTGGAGGAATGTGAAGTCCCAAAAGTTTTTCCATGGCCAGGCAATATCCAATATTATTCATGGGGCCTGAGGTGTAATTTAAGCGCTCAGTATAAGGAATGACTTGGTGGTAGACATGAGTTTCGGCCATTTTTTCAAAACACCGATGGAGGTAGCCAATCTCGATATCTGCTTTGATAATTTTTTCCCCTTCTAAAAGAGCCATGGTCCGTAGTGTTCCATGGGAAGCCGGGTGCGAAGGGCCAATATTTAAAAGCATCCGCTTTTCTAGTGTGTTTTCTTTCAAATCCTCGGCAGTGATCTCCATGAGTTCTTCAATGGCAGGAGCTTCGTCTAAAGAGTGTCTTTCCTCAGGATTATAATCTTTTCTTAAAGGATGCCCCACAAACTTTTGGTGGCAAAGAATGCGTTTTAGGTTGGGATGGCCATGAAATTGAATGCCAAACATGTCGTAGGCTTCGCGCTCATACCAATTGGCTCCTTTATAATGCCCCGTAATAGAGGGGACAGATTCATTTTCTCCCACGGCCGCTTTAAGTCGAATTCGTTTCTTTTGAGATAGAGAAAAAAGGTGGTACACCACCTCAAATCGTTTTTCTCGCTTCGGGTAATCGACGCCACAGATATCCATCATAAATTCAAAGCTTTGGTTTTCTTTGAGGTGTTGGATGATTTGGGGAATTTTTTCTTTGGGAATAGTAACGGACAAATCCCCTCGGGTGTCATCGGTAGAGAGGATCTCTTCTGGAAATTGGCTCTTTAATTTTTCTAGAACAGCTTTCATGGATTATAATTCAAAGAAAATGTAATAAAACCAGGGCTCTAAGTCAATTAAACACTTGTAATTATTTTTGAAATTCTGTATTTTTTAAGTGTGCTCAATTGGTTTCGACGCTTAAGTAGTCGCAAGCCTGACTCCTCTCCTGGACCCAATCATTCCAACGCCACTTCTGCTAAAGATCAAATGCGAACCAAATATGGGGATCTCTATATTGGAAAGATTCTTCATTACTATCCCAAAATTCAGGTAGGGATTGTTCGGATTGAAAAGGGGTATCTCAAAGTTGGAGATACTATTTTTATTCGCGGCAAAGAAAATGGATTTAAGCAAGGGGTGACTTCTATTGAATACGAGCACCGCAAGGTTAAAAAAGTGGGTCCCGGATTTGAAGTGGGCGTTTTAGTCCCTGCTCCTGTGAAGGAAGGGGACGATGTTTATCTAGTCTCGGGGTAAGTTTGACAATCCCTCGATTGTGCTGTAAAAAATGGCCTTCCTATGATGAAGTATTTCTTTGCGGCATTTATCTTATTTTTATCAATAATTTCAGTTGGTTGTACAGATAAAGACAAACAAATTTCTATGCGTGTGGATGCCCTTTTGGGAGGTTTTGGACTCAAATCCAATGTTTTTCAAACAGAACCCGAGGCACAATTGGGCACAATTATTTTTTATCGTTCTAAAAAAATTATAGAAGAAATCAAAAAACGTTTTGAGTTTGTGGGCCCTTCGGATACGGCGCTTCAAATCCAAGGACGCTTGGCGCAAAAAATTTTAGAGCACATCTCTTATTTTTCAAAAGGGACTATTAAATTCGACGACCAAGGGGTTGTCTATCTTTTTGGAGAAATTGCAGATGATCTCTATAAGGAGCTAAAAAATTTCTTTACGATAGACGACATTTTTTATTTTGAAGGCAAAGAAATGATCGTTTTAAGTGGCACTGAAGCTTCTTCATTCCTAGAGATCATTAAAAATAGCTGGGATTCTTACTATGATCAAACTCCCGAAAAAGTTGAACGCGTTTTTGTGACCTCTTATGACACTGCAGCTGAGATGACCAAAAATTTTCTCACAGAATGTTATGAAGATTTAGATATTGCTTTTGAAACAAATCCATTAGTGGGGGCCTTTTACCTAACGCAAGATGCAGGAGAGGTGACGTTGGAGGGGGTGGGGCAGGTTACGCTTCTGACGGGTGAGCTTTGGGTGATGTCTTTTGATTCTGTAAGTCGGTTGGGAGCTTTTTTAACCGGAGGAGAAGCTATTCCGGAAAGTGTGGTCCTTCGAAAAACAGTGAAGCTGGTGGGGGATACGGGATACTTGGCTTTTTACACGCTTTCAGAAGTATTCCGAAGAGCGGCTGGAGTCTCTTCTCAGTCCGTAGGAGAGTCTTCCAGTTTATTGGTTAATCCTTTAATTGCGATAGATATTGTGAGTGAAGCCTTAAAGAATTCCACAACAACGGCAGAGACCTTTCGGGAAGATACAACGGATATTGTGGTGGGATATATTTCAGATAATACGGAACTTCTGGGAGAATATTTAAATCTTTTGCATGAAAACATTGTTGGGGACTTATTTAT
>JACPSU010000173.1 GCA_016193105.1 Deltaproteobacteria bacterium
TGTCGATGATCCCTATATCTATGGTCAAATTGCGGCCGCCAATGCATTAAGCGACATCTATGCCATGGGGGGAAAACGCCTCACCGCTTTAAATATCTGTGCTTTTCCGATAGATTTTCCGTTGGAACCCTTGCAACTTATCCTCAAAGGTGGCCAAGACAAAGCCTTAGAAGCAGATGTCGTGGTTTTAGGTGGCCATACGGTGCAGGATACCGAACTCAAATATGGAATGGCCATCACGGGCCAAATTAATCCCAAAAAAATTTACACGAATAAAGGAGCTCAGAGTGGAGATGCTCTCATTCTCACAAAGCCTTTAGGTACGGGCATTATCACAACAGCCATTAAAAAAAGAAAAGCAGATGCCATTACTATTGAAAAAGTTTGCTCAGGCATGGCCGAACTGAACAAAAGCGCTGCAGAATGTGCCGCCGCTTATACGATTCATGCCTGTACGGATATTACAGGCTTTGGACTTGTCGGCCATAGTTTCCACATTGCCAAAGGAAGCCACGTAGGTATCCATTTTAATAGCTACGATCTTCCACATTATCCTGAGGCACTCACTTTCGCTAAGAAAGGCTACCTCACCGGAGCAGATAAAACCAATCGAGAATATGTACGAGGTTTTATTGAATTTCAAAATCGCTTTCCAGCAGAATGGGAATCTTTATTTTTTGATCCTCAAACCTCTGGTGGGCTTTTGCTTTCTCTTCCTCAAGAAGAAGCCCCTGGACTACTTCAAAACCTACATAAGGCAGGCCTTAAAGAAGCGCGCATTGTTGGGCATGTCTTTTCGGCTGAAAAACCCTTGATCCGATTCGCCTAGCGTTTCGACACTAATACACCCGAGGCATTTTTTCGACAGCCACCTTATCAATCGCAAATCGTATAATTTGAGATTTATTGGCTTTGGTATGTCCTCGTTGTTTTAAAATCTGAACATGTTGCTCTAATTTTTGAATATCGTGATTATAAAGTGAGATACACACCAATTTATAATGGGTGGGACGACGTCCTCTTCTTTTCTTAAGTTTTTGTTTTCTCCTTGAACCTTTGAGCGCGCCCCCAGGGGCTATGGTCGATCCTCCCGCCTTCCGACTGTATAGCGTCTCCACTAACCCTGAATCATCTGGAATTTTTTTGAGTAGCCTTCTCATTTTTTTAGTCATTTTAGCCCTCCTTCATAGTCCAAGGGTACCAACTCTCATTTTCCAATGCAAGAAAAATTATATAAGTACTTATATAATTTTAAAAATGGCAAAAAAATTCTAGAAATATCATTTTAAGTTTAAGCTCAGACACGCTATCGATTTTCCCTGCGAGAAAATCGCGCTCGCGCTCGGCCTCACTCTTTGCCTTCGGCAAAACCGTGCCCGTTCGGCCTGCGCGACGGTCTTCGCCTAAATTTAAAATGATATTTCTAGAATTTTTTATTTTTTAAGTACTAAAAATACTGAGCTATTATTTTCACAAAGAGACACAAGCTATGCAAGGAAGGCAACGACGAACATGCGAGGCGTACTTACTGGTACGTTGAGCATGTGAGGAGGAAGCCTGACGAAGCAGAGCGAAGTGTATCTGAAGTGAAAATTAGAATTTCATGGAGAGGAGCACAATAGCATCATTATTATTTTCCGACGCAACAGTCCCACTTTCTGTATTCCAACGAAACATAGGTTCAATGGAAATATATTTTGAAAATTGATACTCTGACGCTAGCACTAGGCGTGCTCGATTATCTGACAAAAAGTTTCGATCTTGGGAAAATAATTCCCCTCGAACTGAAACGTTCCAGTAATTATAAATGTTATAGGAGGGCCTTAGATAAAATCCATATGAACGATCCCCTCGCACAGGCGTATTATACCCAAAGGTAAATTCTCCCATCATATTAAAGTTTTGATATGTAAATTGCCCATACATATCTAAAATCCAAGTTAAAACTCGAGCACCTGCTGTAGGATTTGAAGGTACACCCCTCACCGGTAACCCTGGAGGGATTCGTCGTTCTGCTAATAAAGAAGTCCCAAGTTGAAATGGCAAAGCAAAAAATAAACCGTTATACCCTCCATCCAACACATATCCCAAATCTCGATCAAATGTAGGACTAAGCGTAGGTCTTTGACGAGGCTGTCTGGCCCCATTCACAATGGCTACCCGACCATAAAAATCTTGCCGAACCCCAACCTCAATTCCAACGTCTCTTGTATCTAGCGCCAAATCATAATTTTCTTTGATAAGAGTTGCCACCACATTATTATAATCTAAAAGATCTAGGCCAACAGGAACATGAAAAGATCCCAACTGAGCATAAAACTTATCCCAAGAATATTGTCCATATGCAGTTAAAAGAGGTGCTGCAAAATTATACCCAAAAACAGTCAAAAAATCCTTCGCCACCTGAATCGTCACGGAAGGTTCGGCCTTCATTAAATAAAAAGCCTGAGGATCACTACTTTTTTCACTCCAAAGAAAGGTAGACAAAAGATCTGCACTTAAAGAAGTGCGATCTAATAAGGACTCTTCCTTTTTAGTCTCTGGCTCAGGCCTTACTGAAACCTTTTCTTCTTTTTCTTCTACTAAAACCTCAGGAACTTTTTTTGGTTCTGTTTTTTTGTTTACTTCTTTTTTAGCTACGATGATTTTAGGAGGTATCTTTTCAATGGGCTTTGGTTGAACAACTTTTGCAAGAGTAGCCTTATACCCTTCGAAACTTCGATACTGACTATAATACTTTCCCTCTTTATTTAAAGGGCCCCCGCCATTTTTATTAAAATGACATACATAGCAGCGCTTTTTTTCTTTAAGAGAAAATTTTGGTAAGGCTTGAACAGAAAAAGAAAAAAATAAAATTAAAATGAAGGGGGGGAGGTATTTCATTTAAACTGAATCGTCGTCTTCCAGTTGTACAGTCTCACACTCGGCAGATTCATCCTTTAAGTGCGAAAGATAAGATTTATATTCTTCTTCAGTTAAAAGTTTTTTAACCACATTTCTTTGTACCACTCTTTTATCCAACAAACGCTCATCTAATTTTGAGTCACCGGAGTGACCTGTACTTTTTGGCATTTTCTTTCCTCCTTTTAATGATTAGGGCACCATTATTAATTTTTAAGTAACATATATAATTTTCGTCAGCAAACACTTTTTTTTCTTGAAGATTTTTTTTAGGCGTGCCCGCCATCGATAATTGTAAATTTAGGCTTAGGCTTTGCAGGTTTTTGAAACCAATTTCTAAAATTTAAGGGGGGACGTTTTATTTTATACATAATGTAAAGATAGCCCGCCACCATCCCCCCTAAATGAGCAACGTGGGCAATGCCATCTGTGGTATAAAAAATAGAAGAAACAAGCTCAATCGCTACGATGAATAGCACAAAATACTTGGCTCGAATCAAAACAGGGAAAGGAAACAAAATAAGCTCTCGATTTCCAAAAAATATTGCATACGCCACCAATATTCCATAAATCGCCCCAGAAGCCCCGATAATCGGAACATAGGATCCATAGGAAAAAATAATGTTAAATAAAGCGGCCCCAATGCCACAAATAAAATAGTACTTCAAAAATCCTTTGAGCCAGAAAACTTTTTCTTCAATCTCCCCCCCCAACATCCAAAGCACTAACATGTTAAATAAAAGATGCAGGATGCTGCCATGGAGAAACAAATAGGTTACAAACTGCCAAATATAAAAATGCTTAATAATGGATTGGGGAACAAGCCCTAAGATAAGACTTAAATCATACCCAATGATTTTTTCACTGATCAGTTGGATTAAAAAAACAGCACAATTGATAATAATTAAAATTTTTACCATGGGGGTCAGGCGCCCCCCCAGGGTCCATTGCACCTGATATTTATGCATATTCATAAGAAATTAAAGTGAAATATTTACACTCCGTTTACACCTTGTACAACCTTTCCCGTACTGCTTATCTCCTATTCAGCTCTAAAATACCTCTTAAGTCCCTTATTTAACATCATAATTTAAAATACCCCTATTTGTCATGTGGATAAAAAAAGATGGCACACTCTTTGCTATTCTTTAGCTTAATAAGGATATTGTTTATATTAAATTATTATTTATGATAACAAATACATGTAAAAATGCCAACTTTTCGACGCAAAGTTGCCTCAAACTTGACAAGTTTGCTCAGTTTGTTACAGTGTCAAAGGTGTTGTTGTGTAAAACTTCTAAATTTCGGAGAAGGTGTTCCTATGGCTACCAAAAATGCTTCTAAGAA
>JACPSU010000154.1 GCA_016193105.1 Deltaproteobacteria bacterium
TTTTGATCATTGGCTCCAATAATAAATTTTCCTTCGTTTATAAAATCCATATGGGCTTTAAAGCCCTTTTTATGAACCAACATTTTAATAGCATCTTCCAACATATCTATTGCATCTTTTTTTGAGGTTCCCTCTGTCCGTAAATCCAAAAGAGGAACATAAATTAACCAGTATTTACTGGTACTTGATTTCCAAACTTTTCCTTCTAAAACAATCATTTGTCTCTCCTTACCCCAGGGAATCTCTGGGCTTTTCTTAAGATTCCCTTGGCTGTAAACTCATCAATTTCTTTATGCCTAGGAATAGGTTCTGTGAGTTCTCCATTTGTCCAAACTTCATGCTTCCCTTGTCGCAAGAAGTACCACCCCAGCCTTGTTAGTTCTTGCTTGAGCCTCTTAACCTTCGCTGTCTAATAGTACACAAATATGTGTACTTTGTCAATGACAAAAAATGGGAAGTAACCAGTTCTACTTCCCATTTTTAGATTTTTATAAAAACTATCTTAAATCAGTTTTTTGGTATGTTAAAGAACTGACATCAAAAGGCTCTAACCGATCTCCTTCTGGGCCTGAACCAGACTTAAATCCTTCAACATGAACAGCTTCTACGGTGCCTCCCAATGGGTTCCCATTCACCAAAGGTATGATGGTTAACGAAACATCAGCATTTACTCTTGTATCAAATCCACTTCTTACGCTTCTGTCTTCACAACTTACTGTTAGTGAACGTGTATTGGAAATAAGAGGAATATCTTTTCCAATGACAGGAAGGAGACTGCTAAATTTCGGAGCTGTTTTCAAAAGTCGTGCAACAGAATTAAAGCATTTAACTTGAGTCGCTTGATCATCTTCATCAGCAGCAAATAATGGGCTTGCCACAAATAATGTTAACAGCATTAAACTAAAAAGTTTTTTCATAATAAACCTCCTATGAAAAATTGAATCAAAGAAACCATTCCTTTGATTGGCATTATCCTTAATGCTTAACTTTTTATTTTTCAAGGGGTATTTTAAAGCTATGTCTGCATCGATAATGCCGTTTTTCTTTGAAAACGATTTTGTATGGAATATGTCCTGTGAATTAGCCCTTTCAAAATGGGGTTTCGAGGCCGAAAAAGTATCGGTACCCACCAGACTTTAAGGCACATTTGATCCCCAAGAGCGTTAATAATGCCAAAATAGGGGTGGACTTCGATGGTGGATGAAATCGATGTTTCATTTTAACCGGGAATTTTTTGATTCAGGATTTACAACATTTTACAGTCTATTTTTTAATGCGAAACAGATGAGGGAATATATTAGTTTTTGTTAGAATTGAGCTATTGTTAGCGATGCTTGTTAGACACATTACACAAGTGTGTATTCTATAGAATACACTTTTATATTCTGCATGGTTGACATTGTCATTTCTTCATTATAAAAAAGGCCTGACTAATTCATCAATGGAGGAGATTTAAATGAAAAAAATATCTACATTATTGGGACTGTTTTTTCTTTGTTGTGTTTCTGATGCCATGGCCGTTGATCAATATGACTGTGAATTGACAGGGCAATATACGGTGACAAGCGGAGAACAAGAAGGGGAAAGCTTTGAAGTGGAAGCAGAATCGATTGAAGCCTCTGTTGGAAAAACAACGACCATCCCAAATAGTTACTGGTCTATTACACTTCGAGAAATACGTGATGGCAGCGAGTTATTGCTAGAGCTTCATGTAAATACACCTTATCGTCATATCCTTCTCAATAGTACCGCAGAACTGGGTTCAAAATTTATAGGAGCCTCAATATCATTTGAAAATGGTGCTGCGAGATCTTCTAGTATTCAGGCCAATTGTCATCGCAAAGGAGAGTGAATGTTCTTTGATCATGCGGATTATAGAAGCGTTTTGCGAGAGGAACTCTTAAAACGAATTAGTCAAAATTCTTCATTTTCACAAAGAGCTCTAGCAAAAAAAATAGGGGTGAGCACTGCCCACTTCAATCAGGTCATGCTTAAGAAAAAAAACTTATCTTTTGATATGGCATTGCGCATTTCTAATTCTTTAGCTTTTAAAAACGATGAAAAAGACTACTTTTGTAACCTAGTTCTCTTAGAAAACACTCAAAGCCATCAAGAAAAAGAATACCTTTTAGAAAAAATAAAGAATATAAGACCAGAGAGTGATTTCTATATTGTGGACTTAGAGCAATTTAAGTCTATAGCCGACTGGAATCATAATATTATTTTAGAAATGACTGAGCTCTCAAATTTTAAACCAGATCCCGCTTGGATTGCTTCTAAGGTTGGCATTTCTAAGATCGAAGCAGAAAGTGCTCTTGAAAGACTATTAAGACTTGGATTTTTAAAGGAAAAAAATGGAACATTCGTTAAATCTAAGCCATTTTATTCGATGGGTACCGAAAAAGTAAATCATGCTTTAAGAAACTTTCATAAAAAAACACTTGAAAAAGCCGTTGAAAGTATTGAAACACAAAGCAATGATGAAAAAGATTTAAGTACGATTACTGTTTCTATTGATCTTAAGAAATTGCCTCAAGCCAAGGAAGAAATTAAAAAGTTTAGAAGAAAAATGATTAATTTTTTAGGTTCTGGAAAGCAAACGGAAACATATCAGCTAGTGATTGCTCTTTTTCGAGCAACACAAAAGGAGAAAAAATGAAAACACTGAATATAACACTCATGGTTCTTTTTTTAAGTACATTCTCCAGAGGAGTTTTTGCAGGAGGAAGTGAAAGCTATGGTGGAGGTTCTACTTATGAAATTACACTTCAAGAAGCAAAGCTCCAAGCAATCGAATACATTGGAAATGTTGATCAAAATACGTTTAGCAGACTACCCATTATGCAAAAATCGAAAGATATTTTTCTAAATGGCCATGAACAGTGGTTACAGATGGCCAACGAAATAAAATTTATGATTGTATCTCCAAAAAATGGGGATGCTCCCTTAATGATTGAAAGAGAAGGTCAGTTACTTCGGGTAGAAGCCTTATATGATGGAACCATGAGGCGGCTTAAAATAGATAAAGATTTAACAGAAGCCCATTCCCATTTAAGACTGGCTAGACTTCTTATTCATGAGGTGGGCCACATGGTAGGCCTTGATTCTCGTTTTGAAGAAAATTTAAATGAAATTGCCCTAGGCATAGTACGGATATCTGGATCTGATCATCACGAAGTCCAAAATTTTTTATACCCCAATATCGAACAATATTTACTGCCAAAAATTAAAAAACAAATGGCATCTTATTGGCAACTTAGAAATCGTATTACCACGCTATATCCAGAAGTCCACTCTGGTGTAGGTTCCATAGAAGGAAAAGAGGACTTAAATGAATACTTGCGAAATGCTCATGATATGCATTTTTATATGGGGATTCAGGAATTTCATGGGTATGCGATTTCAGATGTTATAACCTACTTAAATACGATCATTGGCATATATGGCACCTTAGACCAAGCGGTAGAATCGGTGAGCACTCTCTTTAAAAAAGAAATACAAAACACAGATTTTTATAACTCACATGAGATCATCGCCTTATCCAATATTTCTCCTGCCATGGTATCTTTTGAAAATAACTACAGGATTGTTTCTAAACAGGTAATGGCAATTTATATCGATCTTACAGATAAGATCATCAGTCGCTTGAAGGCCAGTGATGGTGATTATGTGCAGCTAGATTTAAACAATATTTCAAGTGTTTTATTGCAGCTTTCAGATCAAATTGAAAATGTCCTTTCAGAAAGCTTAATTCAGCCACTCAATGATCTGATAGACACCAAAAACGATAATAATTTTTTATCTAATCCCAGATTTAGCAATAATACCTATTCAGCTATTGTTGTTTTTGGCTCGCGCGCTGAAGAAAGCTATGAAGTGGCTAAGTTAATCTCAGGATTTCTCCCCCGAGTTGAAGTCTTCAATGTTACGGACAAAGTACTGAAAAAATTGCTTTCAAATGATGATCAAAATGTAAAAGCCATTACCTATGGTTGGGGTAATGGTAGCGCTCCTGTTTTTGTTAACAGGTCGACTTCTGAAGATCTTCAACAAATGTTGAGATTAGTCGTTCAAGCTCGCAAGTAGAGTGATATAGTTCAATGTGGAGTTCGCAATTTACCAAAAATAAACTTCTAACCGCCTCATTGTTTAATAGCTGAATAAATAACGATTCAAGAAGACTTTGAGTTGGAAATAGATGGTGGCCGGCTTATTATCTGCTACTTCGTAAGGACAATTTGAAGACCGTAGGCTGCCTTTGCAATGAGACAGTGTCTATACCAGTATGTCGAGCGGACGGAAATCCGACCCCTTTTTTCTAGGCTCTTTTTTATAAGGCATTGAAAATATTAAGTTTTTAATTTTTTGATCTTGGCATGTTCTATGCGGGTAAGGTAATTCGAGACTATTGCAAAGAACATAAGATTAGCCAAAGAAAGTTGGCTAAAATGGTGCCTGGATTAACTCAAGATAGAGTTTCTAAGATTTTTTCTGGTCTTGTTGGACATATGACAGTTGATAAGCTTCTCGCTATTCTATCTGCCCTCCAAATCAAAGTTTCTCTTGTTACTAAAAAAGCTGCTTAATTTTATTTAAGTTTTAGGTTTTTTCTGTCGATAAGAGAAACATGGAAACCCCTAAAAAAGAACGAATGGCGTTTATGCTTTCGGGTGGTGGAGCCAGGGCAGCCTATCAGTTAGGGGTTTTAAAGTATATTTTTACGGAACTCAAATGCATTCCAGCCTCTCCCATTATTCTGGGAACCTCCGCAGGGGCCATTAATGCATTTTTTTTGACCCTTCGAGCTCATGAGGGTTTGGATAAGGCCATTATCCAGCTCTGTGATCTTTGGTCTCATCTGACTGTCAATAACATCTATCGAACAGATCCGTGGTCTGTTTTTAAGGGATTAGGAAACTTTTTATATAATTTTACGTTAGGCCGATTTATTCGAGAGCGTCATACGGAATCTCTTTTGGATACGACCCCTCTTTATCTCATGCTTCGAAAAGCCTTTGAGGACGATCATCACCATCTTCACAGAAATATTGAAGAAGGGCTCATCCAAGCGCTGGGAATTTCTGCCATGCAATATGGGACAGCTAAAACCGTGACTTTTTTTGAATCATCCCCTCACAGTGGGCTAAAAGAATGGGAAAGGGGGCGTCGGGAAGGGCGCCAAACCAAGCTCAGGCTTAAACATGTCTTAGCTTCTGCTGCGATTCCCATCATTTTTCCTTCTGTAAAGCTTGAAAATAATTATTATGCCGATGGCTCTGTGCGAGCTGCGGCCCCTTTATCTGCGGCTATTCAGCTGGGAGCCACTAAAATTTTAGCCATTCATCTAGCTCGAAAATCCCGTGAGCAATTAAAACCACTGGCTCATTATCCTTCTGTCTCTCAAATTGTGGGGATGCTCTTTAATACCATATTTTTGGATGCCCTGGATTTTGATCTTCGTGTGCTCAATCGAGTGAATCATCTGATCTCCCTCATTACGCATATCAAACCCAATGAAGATTTAAAAAAGGTGGATGTAACGATTGTGCGTCCTTCGGAGGATTTGGGGCTTTTATCTTTGCCCCATAAGAAGGATTTGCCCAAAACCCTTTTATTTTTACTCAAAGGATTGGGCCCAACCGATAAAAGTGGAGCTGACTTTTTAAGTTATCTTTTATTTGATGGACGTTATGCCGAAATTTTAATTGCTGAAGGGATGAAAGATGCTCATCTCAATCGCGAAGAACTTCTTCGTTTCTTTAGTGGTGTTGCGCTAAAAAATCCTTAGCAAATTCGGAATCCATACGTTCCACTTTCCCCTTATTCATTAAAATAACCACATCCGATAGAGTAAAGGCTTCTTCTTGATCATGGGTGACATAAATCGTTGTGATTTTAAGCCGTCGTTGGAGTTCTTTGATTTCTTGACGCATGGAAAGTCTAAGTTTAGCATCCAGATTACTCAAGGGTTCATCTAAAAGCAAAACCTCGGGTTCTCGAATGAGGGCGCGGGCGAGTGCCACCCGTTGTTGCTGACCGCCGGAGAGTTCATGAGGGTATCTTTTTTCCAGCCCTTCCAAGTGAACCATTTTTAAAAAAGTTTGAACTTTGGTTTCGATCTCTTCTTTTTCTTTTTTTTGAATTTTTAAAGGATAGGCGACATTGCCAAAGGCGGTCATGTGGGGCCACAGCGCATAGGATTGAAAGACCATCCCCATATTTCTTTTTTCAGCGGGCAAAGAAATTTTTTGGGAGTGACTAAAAACAATTTTTTCTCCAATATTGATTTCTCCATCGGTAGGATCCGAAAGTCCTGCTACCATTCGAAGCGTTGTTGTTTTTCCACATCCAGAAGGGCCTAAGAATGAGACAAAGCTTCCAGAGTCAATGGCAAGATCCATCTTTTGAACTGCAAAGACATCTCCATATTTTTTTACAATATTTTTTAAAACAACTTTAGACACCATAGGCTCCATGTGTTAATTTTTTTACTGTCATGTTGGCGGTTAGAATAACAAAGACGATGACAGTTGCCAAGACTGCTGCAGATTGGGGATCGTCATAACTTTGGAGATTAAAAAGTAGAGTTCCAATTGTATCCGTATTCGGGCCCACCAAAAAAATAGACATTGTGAGTTCTCCAAAGGTGGGCATAAAAATCAAAAACCAGCTGGCAATGAGTGTCGGTTTTAAGATCGGAACAACAATAGTTAAAAATACCTTTGTCCAACTAGCTCCACTCATGCGACCGGCTTCTTCTAAGGAGTGATCTAGCTGTTCTAAAGAGGCGGCCGTGTTTCGGATTGAATAAGAAATATATTTTACGGTATAGGCGGCAATTAAAATCCAAACCGTATTATAAAGATTTAAGCCATAGGAACCTGAAAAAGCAATAATCAAGCCAATAGCAACGACCACCCCAGGGGTGGCGTAGGGAAGGGTGGCTAAAAGATCGACCCAGTGTCGGCTTTTCATTGTCGTTTTTACTTTGAGATAGGCGACAAAAGCACCTATGACAAGGGCAAGAGTTGCGGCTGTAGTAGCAAAGAAGAAACTATTAAAAAACGCACGGTGTGTCGTGGCAAGCTCAAATAATACGTATTGGTATTTTCGAAGGCTTAAGTTGGAAAGAGAAATGGGGTCTCCATAAACTTTTAAAAAAGAAGAAATAATAACCGTTGAAAGAGGTAAAAAAACAATGATCCCCCACACTGCAGTGAGTAAGCCTAATACGCCCCATTTCCATTTTTTAAGATGGAGACGTTCGGTGTGGTGATATTTCCCCGTCAAGGTTGTAAAACGCTTATTTTTCAAAAAAAGAGAAGAGAGCCAAAGTCCAATAAGCCCCAAAATCATGAGAAGCACTGAAAGACTTGCAGCCTTCATGATTCCACCTGAATAACTTAAAACGTCCGTATAAATTTTGGTGGTCAAAACAAATTTTCGAACCGGCATTAAAAGCAATGCTGGCACACCAAAGGCCGTAGCTGTGGCCATGCTAACTAAAACAATTCCACTTAAAAGCGCTGGAGTTAAAAGAGGGAGCGTAATTTTTTTAAATGTTTGAAGACGACTGGCCCCACACATGCGAGAGGCTTCTTCTAAAGAGGCATCCATGTTTTCAAACGCAGACGTGCAGGCCAGAAGAATAAAGCTATAGAAAAAGAGGCTTAAGACAAAGGCTGCTCCCCAAAGCGTATAAATATTAAAAGGGGTGTTTTGAAGATGAAAGAGATCTTTAAAAAAAAGATTTAAAGAACCCGATGTGGGGTTTAAAAGTTTAAGCCATGCAATGGCTCCAACATAAGGAGGGACAATGTAGGGAATTGTAAATAGAGATTTCCAAAGTCCGGATCTGGGCAGATCTGTTTTAGATAAAAGCCATGCGAGAGGGAGCCCCAGCCCCACAGAAAGAAGAGTGGTAAGCGCGCATAAATAAAAGGTGTAGAGCATAGAAATCCAATTCGATTTTTTAGAGAGAATCAAAGCGTAGTTTCCAATATGCTCAGGTAAGAAGCTCTTAAAGGCCAGTAGAAGCAGAGGGAACGCACCAAAATATAAAAGAAGAGTAGCAGAAATCAGAAGAATCCAGGTTTTTGGATCCTGATTGTGCAAACTCAGAATTCCAAGGAAAAGAGTGCTTTAGGATAAAACCAAAAGGCTTGGCATTTTCTGGAGGAGGAAGGATGGGATTAGCTGAATACATATTGGCTTTGATCATCCAACGCTGGCCTCGTTCTGAAAATAAAAAATCAATCATATGTTTAGCTAAATCCAAATCCGCAGTGCGTTTAAAGATCGCTACAGGGCTTGGAACCATGATGACTCCATCGTCGGGATAGATAGGTTCCAGAGGGCTCCCTTGGGCTTGAGCTTGTAAAATGTTTTCAAGTAAGATCATGCCCACAGAAAATTCTTTAGATTCTAGTTTTTCTCTAACGGTAGAGTTTCCGCCAGCAGAGACGACGTTGTTGGCTCTTAATTTTTTAAAAAAATCCCAGCCATATTTGGCATTCAGGCTTGCCACGGCCGTAAATGTAGTTCCGGACTCTAGCGGAGAGCCCATGACGACTTTGCCTTTCCATTTTTCTTCAGTGAGCTCTTTAAAGGTTTTGGGGAGCTCATGGGGTTTCAAAACATTTCGATTGTAGGCCATAACCACCACCGGAACGCGTTGGGTGGCAAAATAATGTTCGGAGTCTTTTAGCGCCGGAGGAATATTTTTAGAATTTGGAGATTCATAAGGAGTTAAAAGTCCTTTATTTTTTAGATCAATATAAAAGAAAGGATCGGAGGTCATCAAAATATCTGCTTGTAAATTTTTGGCCTCCAGCTCTGCATTAACCTTGGCTGCTACTTTTTCACTTCCAGAGGCAAACCATTGAATCGTGATGTCTGGAAATTCTTTTTGGACATCCTCCTTCATCATCTCAATCATGTCTTTGTACATAGAGGTATAAATCCAGAGCTCTTTTTTCGATTTTTTAGAACATGCCGGAATGATGAGAAGAAAGCTGATCAAAAGGGGTGCAACGCGTTGCAGCAGTTTTAGTTTCATTCCTTTTCTGTGATAAGAAAAATAGGGGGTATTGTCAATGAAAAGACTCTAACAGTTTAGGGGTAATGTCGGTCAAACTTTTCACAATGTGGTTAGCTTGGCTCAAGTCTTGTTTGAGGGTGGGGCCACAGGGGATGGCAATACAATTCATCCCCGCCGCTTTAGCCGCTTGAACCCCATAGGCGCTGTCTTCCAAAACCAAGCAGTCTTGAGAAGGAATGTTTAAACGTTTGGCCGCTTCTAGGAAAATATCAGGATAAGGCTTTCCTCTGGCGACATCGGCTGCACAGACCACTGTTTTAAGATACGGCAGGAGTTTTAGGTGAGTGAGAGTAAAATCAGCTACTTTTTTAGATGCCGAAGTTCCCACGGCCATCGGAATTTTTTTAGATTTTAAATAATCAAAGAGCTCATAGACCCCCGGCAGAGGTTTAATTCTGGATTTAAAAATTTCAACAAAGAGAGAGGTTCTGCGATCAATCAGCTGACCCAGCGGCTCTTTAATTTGAGGATAGCGCTCTTTTAGGATTGTAAAGACATGGGCATCGGTGGTTCCTAAAAACTCTTTGTCTTCGTGATGAGTGTAGTCAATGCCATAATCGAGCCTAAGCATTTTTTGAAACGATAGAAAATGCTCCGCTTCAGAATTAACAATGACGCCATCCATATCTGAGATGACGGCGCGAATGGACATTGTTAAGGCTTACTCTTCCTCGTTTTCTGCAGCGGGATCTTCATCCGATTCAGGAGAAAATCCTGGTGTTTTTGGAGTAAAGCTTTCTAAGCCCCACTCTTTACCTTCCAAGGCATCTCTCTCCCGTTTGGATAACTTTGGGGCTCTTAAACGATCTGCCCACTGAGGCATCGTGAATTTATAATGCTCAGGATTATTGAGTCCTCGGCTTCCTAAAGTTCCAGATGTTCCAAACCAACGAGGTGTGTTGATTGGAAGATCATAGCGATTGATCTCAAGTCTCGTGTTTTTAAAGGATTTTTCACTATAGCGAAAACTTAATTGAGGATCATAGTCTGGCGTATAGCGAACTTTTTGGAGTCTTTTTAATCCTTCATTCCAATTCTCTGCCGCCCCTTTTTCCGTGGCGGATTTTAGGTTCAAAACAGTTACGTCCTTTGTATCAACTTTTCTCATCGCTTCTTTGGCATGAGGGCCAAAAGTGAGAATGAGTTGGACGTCATTTTCTTCTAGAATTCTTTCTAGAATTCTATTTCGAACTCGAACGACTTGTGAGTTATTGGAGATCTCTTTTACTTTATCAAAAGAGAGATCTAAAGTATCAACAGGCAATGTTCGAATAATAGCATAATTATGAATAGCACCGATGCGAGTTAAGAAATGTTGAACTTTTTGTCCGCCATCTCCTGTCAACGCACGGCAGGTAAACATATCATCGTGCGATTCTTGATCAGCAAGCACCAAAAACTTAGCAGTATCCAAACGACCACGATAGATTTGACCTGTTCCAAAAGAATGATGAGATGTAACTCCTAGCTCATTAAAGCGAGGCCACTCATAGCCGGCTTCTCTCCCCATCAAAAGCTGTGCCCATTTTGAACCTGGGCCAGGATCAAAGGCATTCGCATCGTGACGAGGAGCTTCGTAGGGAAGATCTTGATCATCTTCAATATAACCAGAGTCTTCAAAGCTGGATCCTTTTGGGGTAGCCCATCGCACCGTTTTATCCGCATATATTCCCTCATCAGAGAAAATTTTTACAGAGCGTTGACCATCTCCACGGTTAGAGCTCGTTCCTCGTGCGCCCAATCTCCAGTTAAATCCAAACGCAAAATCTCGGTAGGGAACAGGAGCGGAGCGATAAGCAAAATCTTTTTTGGAGCGATAAGCACCTTCATCGACAGGCAGCCACTCTGGATCCTCAGAAGTCCATTTGGCTAC
>JACPSU010000155.1 GCA_016193105.1 Deltaproteobacteria bacterium
ATCCCTGAAAGATTCTGATTTAATATGGTCTTTGGCAACGCTCATCTGTTCAAAGATCTTTCCGGAAAGTACAGCTTGATCTAAATAGGGTAAAAGATAGTGTTCTGAAAGCCCAACCAATGCAAAAACACCTATTTCTTGTAAAATAGAAGCGGCTAGTCCTGGAGGAGTCACGGAAGCAGCTTTTGATCCATATCGAATGCCTTCGGCAACCTTTATTGTTCCTTGAACAATTCCTCTACTTAATAAAAAAGAGGTCGTAATGCCGGTCAAATGAATCATGTTCTCAAGGCTTAAGTGCCTATCTAAAATCGCCTCCCAATCTTGAGGATGCTCCAATAACTCACGAGATAAAGCGGTCACTTCCATAGCAAAAGCCATGGTTAATCCATGCTTGGCAATATATTTTAAGTGAGGGAGTTCTTCTGGACGAAGGAGAGAAAGAAGTCTTTGATCTAGAAATGATTGAGAGCCTGAGGCTACCAAAGAAAACTCTGCAAATTCCGCATGATTTTTTGGATCTAAAAGTTTATTAAAAGCTTCTTCAATGTTTTTAAATCTCCCATCAATGCCAGAAATAATGACATCTGAAATCAAATGTCCTACTTCGCTTCCAACAAAAAATGTACCAAAAGAACGTCCATAGTTTTTTCCAAATGCTGAAAGAGCTTCTGCGGGATTAAGAATAAAGCCACTATTTCTGTGACTTACAAACTCATTTGCTTTTTTTTGTTCCTCTAAAAGGTTTTGAATTCTAGATTTTTTTGATTGAATTTCTCTTTCATCTGTAGGCCAGGGCATTGCTTCCTCTAGATCAAGCATTAAGCTATTAATCTTCAATACATCATAAACATCAAGCCCAAAATAAACACGACGCCTAGGGTCTATAATATCGTACCTTAATAATAAATTCCATATATGAAGTCCTGCCCCTTCGAACATATTACAACGCTTTGAGTAATATTGATCGACCATACCCTGTACAAATATTTTTCTAAACGTAGGATCTGCTATTTTAAGAATGAAAGCATCCCGGACAGCATCATCCCACCCATCATTGTCAGAAGATAGCCTTCGAAGTCTCTCAAATGAATCAAAATTTTTGATATCTAAACTTAAGCCTCTTAGTATTTTTGTGCGGTTTTTTCGAGAACTTGTATCTCTATAAAATTTAAATAAATCTGTAAGCGATATGAGGTTTTGAATTTCTGAAAATTCAAAATTTTCTATAACAAAAGAGAAAAGAATGTCTCGCCAATTACAATTGTACTTAATAAAAGTATCAAAATATGAAAATAAAATATCCTTTGAGTAGCCTTGAGCTTTTATAATGGGATCCAACCAAGGAAATTCATGCTTTAGATCATTTAGAAGATTAATAATTTGTACATCTCTATGCTTTATTCGTCTTTCGTGAATGGTTTTCGCCAAGAGCTCATTGGCTCTGGAAAATTCCGACAAGAGATAGCAGTTGGCATCTTGTTCGTAAAAACGATCTCTACTTTTCCAGTGATCCTGTCCCAAAAATAATATTGCCATTTTTCTAGGTGCTACCATCATTCCAAGGTGTGCTGCACCTGTATCAATGGTAATAAATTTAGCGGTTTTTTTTATAAAGAAACCATAAGCATAGGGTGGTAATTGATCGATCGGGGGCAGCATACCAATTCTACCTGGGTACTTAGTTTGTAGTTCAACTAATCTTGGGTGCCATTCTTCAGGCAACCCATTGGGTGCAATTAAGACGTGATGGGGTGATCTAATTAGACCTTGTTCAATAAAGTCAAAAATTATGTCTGGAGATCCAGCAACTTTTTCTGAATGAGTTAGACTAGTAAAGTTGTACAGATCATAGGGGCCAGGGATGTCCAATGTAATCTCTTTTATATGGGCATATTGTGCAGTCCGTGTTGATAATGATGTAAACAACATTTTAACTTCTTGTGAATCAATAGTCCATGAAGGAAAAAGCTTTTCTGAAATTTTGTAACCTAAACTCGGCACGGAATCTGTCTGAACACGAAATTCGTATTCCTGGACTTTTACGTCTTTTGGAAAATCAATCATCTCTGCGATTGTTGTTTCCACAAGAACAACATCAGTGTCTGGATTAAATGAAAACTTTTCTAACGTCTCTATGAGATCTGTGTTTTCATTATTTGGGAGATGAGTGCTTAACTGAATTGGGTGATTTCTTGAGGGAATAACATTTGCAAGAATTCCATAAATATGGATTTGTTCAAATTGACCTGACTTAACAGCTTTTGCGATCGTTGGCCCTAAAAGGCGAATATTATCCCCTAAGCCCATCTCATTTGTGATTACGATAAATCTACGCCCTTGAATCTTGGAATCTTCAATTGATTTTAAAGTACGTAATAACTCATCTTCTCCAATAAAGGTAGGAACCCATGAATTAGGTATAAGTTGCAATTGAGGCCCTTGTTGTGCAAAGGCGTAATTTTGTGAACTCGTACCAATTAAAAATCCAATAGTAATCAATATTTTTAAAGGCAGCCGCATATAGTTTCTCTCAATACAAAACTTGCAAAGAATATGCCATTTTTCTAAAAGAAAGAATATAAAATATACAAGTTATTTCAATTGGTTATGTCTTATATGTGCTGAAACTTTAGTTCCTTCATGAGTAGAAAATAACAAAAATTGGCACTTTTTAAAAAATCTACAAAATACCAATACGTCATTATTGGCTTAAGCACAGCAGATCGCTTGACATTGTATATACAATAAAATACAATTAAACTATGAAGTTTGAATGGGATGATGAGAAGAACATAGGAAACTTTAAAAAGCATGGAGTGTGGTTTGAAGAAGCTCAAACAGTATGGGCAGATGAAAAATCATCGGAGTTCTTTGATCCAGATAATAGCAATGATGAGGATCGGTTTATTAGAGTGGGACATTCCACAAAACCAAGGCTTTTACTCGTTGTATTTTGTGAGAGAGAAGATGGCAGTACCATAAGAATTATATCGGCCAGAAGGGCTACAAAAGAGGAGGAAAAAGAGTATGAAGAAGGAATATGATTTAAAAAAATTAAAAAGACGTCCTGGCAAAGTTAAAGTCGATAAGTCAGCCATTAAAACTCCTATCAGTATTCGATTAGACGGAGAAGATTTAGCTACCATTCGAGAGCAAGCTGAGCGATTAGGGATTCCTTATCAAACCTTTGTAGGAAGTATTCTCCATCAATTTGCTAAAGGAGATTTGGTGGAATGGAGAACTCTTGATGCTCTTAAAAAATTAAAGGCTGCGGGTGAGTAATAATAACGACAATATTCTAATGGAAACGATGTTCACTCTTTCACCTGTAAAAAAGGGTAAAAAGGGGTCGGATTTTCCGACCCCCTCGTCCATTTAAGAAAGCATGAGTTTTAGCCGATAAGAGAAACGATGAATATGCATAAGAAAAATATCATTACGTATACTAAAAAAGCCTATAATTTTTTTGAAGAAACCATTTGGGATATGGATCAAAAGAATGCCTTGTGGAAAGAGGTGATCTTTTATCTATGTCGACTGGGTTATTTGGTCATTCGGGGAATTACCAAAAATAAATCGATGGTGCGGGCTACAGCGTTGGCCTATACAACGCTTCTTTCTATTGTCCCTCTCATCGCTGTGATGCTTGCTTTTGCCAAAGCCTTTGGAGGATTAGCAAAAATCACAGAAAGCATTCAACCTTTAATCGTTAATAATTTGGCTATTGGATCAGGAGATGTGGTTAAAAAATATTTAATCGAGTTTACCCAAAATCTGAATGCAGGAACTTTAGGGGTTGTGGGATTTATATTTTTGATTTTGACAGCAGTGGGGCTTTTGTCGACGATTGAAACCGCTTTTAATGAAGTGTGGGGGGTGAAGACGCAACGTTCGTGGTTTCGGCGGTTTAATTCTTATTGGACAATTTTAACCGTAGGCCCGATCTTTGTGGCTGTTTCCATTGGAATTACAGCTTCACTGCAATCTTCATATTTTGTTCAGCATTATTTACAATCGGATCTGAGTCGTTTTGTCATCAAAGCAGCTCCTTATATTTTAACGTGGGTAGCCTTTACGATGCTTTATTTATACATGCCCAATACTCGGGTGCGTTTTCATGCAGCCGTTTTAGGAGGAGTTTTGGCTGGAACACTGTGGGAATTTGCCAAATATGGGTATACGGTTTATTCCGCAAGTTCGAATACCTATAGTACGATTTATGGGTCTTTGGGAGCTTTGCCTGTATTTTTAATCTGGCTTTATTTGGCCTGGATTATTGTTTTGCTCGGCGCAGAAATTTCTTTTGCCCAACAAAATATTAAAACCTATCGAGAAGAGCGTCGTACGACGAATGTGAGCCAGAATTTTAAAGAATTTTTAGCTCTAGATTTAGTAGCTTTTATTTGTGAATCGTTTGATCATGGAAAGGGAGCGGTGACGCTCACTCACATTACAGAAAAGTTTAAAGTCCCTATTCGGTTGGTGAATGAAGTTTTGTTTAATTTAACTTCTGCAAAAATATTATTAGAAACAGGGGAGACCGAGCGCTACTATAGCCCTGCCAAATCCATTCAAGATATTACGGTTAAAAATGTGCTCGATAGTTTAAGATCGATTGGTGATACCCCTCCAAAATTTCAGGCTACAAAGCATGTGAAATACATTCAAAAAGTTCTTCAAGAAGTAGACCAAGCCGTGTATAAAGTTTCTGGAGAGAAAAACTTTAAAGAAATTATATCTGAAATGGTTCCAGATTTAAAACTTGCCCAAAAATGAATCTCGAAAAAAAAGTTGCCCATGCACCTTTAAATCCTGGGGTGTATCTCATGAAATCTGCCGAAGGTAAAATTATTTACGTCGGCAAGGCAAAAAATTTAAGGCATCGTTTAAAATCCTACTTTCAAAAAACTTTAGACGCGTCTCCCAAGGTGCAAGTTTTAGTTTCTCGGATTGCAGGACTAGAGTGGATCATCACAAACACAGAGCTTGAAGCACTCATGCTGGAGTGCACACTCATTAAAAAGCATCGCCCTCGATATAACGTGCACCTTCGGGATGACAAAACCTATCCCTATTTGCGGATAAGTGTCCAAGAAAAGTGGCCGCAACTCTCTATTGTTAGGCGCCCCAAAAGAGATGAGGCGCTCTATTTTGGCCCCTATATGTCAGCCTATTCGATTCGAGAAACGTTAAAGCTTTTGACCAAAATTTTTCCGATTCGAGACTGTAGCTCCGCTAAGTTTTCCAATCGTACCAGGCCCTGCATTAGTTATGATATCGGGATTTGTACTGCGCCATGCGTAGCCTACATTTCAGAGGGGATGTATCGAAAAACAGTTGAAGATCTCGTCTTGTTTCTTCGAGGAAAAAATAAGAAAATTATGTCAGGACTCAAAGCAAAGATGTCTGAGCTCTCTCACCAAGAAAAGTATGAAGAGGCAGCGCAGCTCCGAGACCAAATTCAAGGAATTCGCCATCTTTTAGAAAAACAAAAAGTAGTAAGTTTGAGGCAAGAAGATCAAGATGTGATTGGCTTTGATCGAAAAGGGGAGCATGTAGAGGTGGCTCTTCTTTTTGTGCGTGCGGGAAGACTTTTAGGGCAAAAGACATTTTCTTTTGCCAGCGTTCAAGAAGAGGACCCAGCCTTTTTGCATTCTTTTATCTATCAATATTATGATGAGCAATTTATTCCAGATGAATTGATTTTGCCTCTCCCTTTGTCTCAAGAGCGTTTATTAAAAACATATTTAGAAGAAAAAAATAAAAAATATGTAAGACTTACCACTCCCAAAAGTGGAGAAAAGAAGGCTTTGATAGAAATGGCCACTGAAAACGCCAAGGAAGCTACGATTGGGAAAAATTTAGAACAAAAAAGCAGTGCTGTCTTAGAAGAGCTTCAAAAAAGGCTTCATTTAAAAAATGATCCTCATCGAATCGAGTGCTTTGATATTTCTAATATTCAAGGAGAAGCCGCTGTGGGCTCTCGAGTGACGTTTATCGAGGGAGCGCCAGATAAGAATCTTTATCGCAGGTATAAAATTAAAACCATCAAAGGTCCCAATGATTATGCCATGATGATGGAAGTGCTTTCCCGGCGTGTGAAGGGTAAAGAAGAGGATGCTCTTCCAGATCTTTTGATGGTCGATGGAGGACGAGGGCAGCTTTCGATTGCCCTTCAAGTTTTAAAGGAGCTTGAAGTTGAAGGGGTCGATGTCATAGCGCTTGCCAAAGAAAAAACAATAGCATCCTTTCAAGGAAAGATGATTGAGAAGCTTCAAGAGCGCGTCTATTTGCCAGGGCAAAAAAATCCTATTGTTTTTCAGGAAAATTCTCCTGTGCTTCACCTGTTGCAACGTCTTCGAGATGAAGCCCACCGGTTTGCGATTACCTATCACAGAAAAGTAAGAGCTAAGCAGTTTCTAACAGCCAGGACTCAAAAACGTTAAATAGGGTGAGGAGGATCAAAAATCTCATAGGTAGCTTCGCTTTCTTCTGCAAAAAGATTATTGAGTGTAAATTCTCCATAACGATAATTTTCATGCTCAATGAAGCCACTGATGACGCCATCGATCCCTTTAATGTGATCTAATCCTCCAGAGACTTGTAAGCGTTCTTTTAAATTATCGAGAGCGGTTAAGGCTCCTCCATTATTTTTCTTTAAGCGTGGAATGTGATTTAAGCCTCCTTGAGTGACGGTATAGCCTGGAATAAATCCCATAAATTCTCCTTCTGGAAAATAAGCAAGACTAATAGGAGCGGTTCGTGATCCTCCATCTCCAAATCCAATACTTTTTGGATAAAAAGAATTATTAAGATGGAGAGCTGCTCCGGGTCTAATGGAATAGGGGAGGCCTGCTGTGTTTCCAATATTTAAATATCCAAAAGGGCTATATTTTAAAGGAATACCTGTATTGATAGAGATGGTGTCTCCAAATCCAGAAACAGAAATTTGTTGGTCGATGTTGGGGCCATAGACCATCACATTATGGACATGATCCCAAGTGTAATATCTTTGAACTCTTCTGGGGCGAAAAGGCTTTCTAATATAATAACTTGTCCCTTTTTTTCGTCGATAATTAACTAAAGTTGGATTTTCTTGTGGGCGAAGAACAATATGTTCATGAACCCCCGGTTCAAAATGTTGGTCAATCGTGTTGAGTAAGCTTACAATTTTTAAGGTCTCCCAACTTATCGTAGGATAATGTCGAATATCGCTAGATGTTTTTCGATGACCACAACTACTAACCAGGATACTGATCATGAATAATAAGCCAAAAAAGTAGGTGCGTTTCATATTTCTTCTCCTCCTAACCAAAGTTTAAGGGATCCGTTGATCCAACCGGTATAGACTGTTGTATGCTCTAGTTTCTTTTTGATAACCAAATGAGGAGCTGTGACTTTTTCGTAGCGCGATTGATTGAGCAGTGAGGCCGCGTTGGAAGGATCAAATTGGGTCTCAATAAATTTTAAAATTTGATCTGTCATGTGCAATTGCTGTGCTCGAGTGATGACATCCGTCAGTGTAGAGACAAGAGTTTCTTCATCTTTGAATTCTTCAGGCATTAGTTCCCAGGCAATCGGCCATTCTTCCAAGAGATCTAAAAGATTAGATACAGCAAAAGAAATATCGGCCGGATGTGCTGTAAGAATCGCTTTTTCCATATCTTTTCGTACATTTTCTAACTGTGGGGCTTGGGTTTGAACTCCGGACGTCATTGTGGTCAGGAGGTCTTTAGGTGCTTGAATGGTTTTTACTTCTTTTGAGCCTTCTATCATTATTTGATTTAAAGAAAGCAAAAAATCAGAACCTTTCAAAGAGACAAGAGTCGTTGCAACCATCGGATTTATTTCTAAGGTCAGATCTTTGTGCTTAGGCAATTGAAAGGCAAAAAGGGCTTTATCCTGGGCGTATCGAAACGGCCGCACAGAGATAAGTTCCCAATTTGAAACTTTTTCTTCTTCTTTTCCAAGGAGTTCTAGGAGTTTATTGGCAATGAGAGATTGGTACTGAGTTTTCTTGAGCGTGGAAGGAGTTTTGAGGCTAAAAAAAAGAGACTTTTTTCCTTCTTTTACATTAAAAGCCTCTGTTTTAAGTTCTCCTTCTTTTGAGAAACTTAAAGTTAAAGTCAACTCTGATTTATCTTCTCCTTGCTTTAAGTCATACACGACCGTTTGTGATGATATGGCGGATATCGCCTGCTCATTTCTCTTTCTAATTTCTTTCAAAAAGGGTGCAGATGAAATAACGCGAGTCTTGCTAGCTGTTCCATATAGAGGAGTCCATTGCGTATTGATCTTGGCCACCTTCACTGAATAGCGAAGCAGTTGTCTTTCTTCAGAAGAAAGAACTTCAGGCCTTACCGTTGGCATGTCTTTGACTTCGACTCCTGATGCTTTCAGTGATAGCTCATCAACTGCTAAAGAATCTAATGAAGGCTCTGGTAAAAGTACCCCTGCCATGACATGAGATGTCATCCAAAATAGAGACATCATCAAGATAGTTACGGTTTTCATGTTCCCTCCCTTAGTGTGGATTATGTTATTCACAGAATTCTTTCCCAATTCTTTCTAATTCCTCATTAACGTCGTCTGAAAAAAAAGTAGCTAAGTTTCCTAATGTTGATCCAACTGTAAATTCATTTCCCTTCTTTAGGTGTTCCTCTGCACGATCCAATTCATCTTGAATATCATCACTTAGCTCTTCCAATTCATCTTCTGCGTCATCTCCATCAAACACAGGGCTGTCTGCGAGTTGAGAGAGTGCACTTTGTAATCCCCGTCCTCCTTCAATGGCAGATCGTAATAATCCATGGTAGTAAGCAAGACTGCATGTTCCAAAACGTAAGTCTTCTGTTAAAGATCTTTCGATGGCCTGAGATATCATCTGGGGTGAAAATAAAAGCCCTTTGATGATCCCACATTTATAAACACGTTTGATTTTGCTATTTTCTGAATGATCCGAGGGGCTATCTGAAAATACCACCGATACCTGACTGAGTCCCAATACTAGGCTCATGATTAGAATATATTTTTTCATACGAACCTCCTTCATACGTTAATTATTTTTTCTCTGTGCTTACCTGGTGTCCATGGTAATCATAGTGCCTTGTTTCTACTCTTCCATCGGAATATGTTTTTTTCACAGAGCTTCCCACTTGATGCTGTGAAATAATTATAACCTCGCTTATAACCACTCGTATCTCTGACAGAATTACCCACTTCATGGCCAAGGGAGTCGTAATGTTTTGTCATCTCTCCCGTGAAATAATTCCAACCCATCTTATATCCACTTCTATCTGTTAGAGATGAACCAACTTGTTTTCCATCTGGGGTATAATATCTTGTTTCCGTTCCTGTAAATCCACCTCGTGTTACCTGACTTCCGGTAAAAGGATTTCCGCCAAACAATCCTTGAGCAAAAGATAGGGATGGCATTAACAAAAAAGTAATAATGAGAATGAGTTTAGCTTTCATTTTGTTCATACGAACCTCCTTCATGTCTTGGTCTTTTATAGAAGATTATTTTCATGTCAATGGATATAGAGGCATTTAGAGATCAAAGTGTTTTCTTATAGAAAACAGTGTTTCTTTACTGGGGATCTAAATACAGCTTGTCAGAATAAAAACGTTGATAAGAGAGTGGCCAATGGGCAGGATCTCGATTTAGCCATTCCACATCTTTTAAATATCTTTGAATATGTTCTATATCTTCATGAGTTTCTATTTTAGTAGGTATTTCTACAGATTCACCTTGATAAGGGGTAGGATCGTCTCCTAAATGAAGAGGTTCTAGGTAACGCTTTGACCACGAAAGTTGTAATTTGGGAAGTTTTAGTTTTATATCTGAGATTAAATAATCATCACAAGGTGCACCAGGGGTTAATTCAGAAGATCGAATTTCTACTTTTTGAAAACCTTGATCTAATCCAAAAAAAGAATCAGGGACTCCAAAATTAAAATAAACATATCCCTCTGAGAATCCTTGAAATTCATCTAAGCTCCCACCTCCTAGCGTTCCTACGATTTTTCCATTCACTAAAACGAATCTAGGTTCTATTCCAAAAATAATATCCTGGGCATGAAAAGATAAGACACCAAATCGATCAGGAGAGGGCGTTATCCCTTTTGAAAAATGATATTCTTTCATCTCTTTGGCAAGCTCTCTTAGGGCTTCTTTAACCCCACTTTCTAAAACGAATAAAATATCTTGAGTTGTGATAACCGAAGATTCTGGAGTATATACTTTTTGGTGGCCTTCCAGACGAGAAAGTTCATATTTAACTTGGTAGTGTTTTTGGATATCTGGGCCGTGGCAGCCAATAAAAGCTGCAAATCGTAGAGCAGGGGTTGCGGCAGATAATATATTACTGGGAAGGGGGGAAGCGGAGGCATCCATCAGTGCGGCAGATCCAAGAGAAGTTTTAAAATTGTGACTGATAAAAATGATCCCAATGGTCTTTGGATCTTGAAGTTCTTCTACAATTTCTTTATTTGTGGCAGCAAGAAGAACGCGGATATCTAGATCAGGTCTTTCTTTCAAGAAAAAATCAAAAGAATAGGTAGCATATTTTCCTGCCAACTCAGGCTGAAGTAACCCTAGGGCTATTACCAAACGTGGATACTTTGGAACGCTCCAATTTTGATTTAAGGAATCGTTGTCAGAAATGACATTTAGATTTCCTGTCCATGCTTGTGCTTTTTGAAACATAGAGCAGGACAGGAAAATCCAAATGAAAAGAATTAGTTTTGAGTTTTTATTTTTATAGCCCATCTTCTTTTAAGATAGAGCTCTGCTGTTTTGGGGCTCATCTCAAAAGCAGATGCAAATTTTTGTAAATTTTCCTGGGAAAGTTCATCGCCTTGTAAAATATCGATGAGTTCTTGTCCGGAAGCTAGACCCATGCGTGTGGCAGCTGTCGTAAGCTCTTCCTTGGATAACCCCTTATTTTCAATAGATTTTTGAGTTGTAATCGTGATCACTTCATCGGCAACCCAAATTTGATTGAGTTCACTATTGTAGGTTTCAAGATCCTCCACACGTGCCTCAAGTGAATGTGCAATTTCTTCATCCATGGGCAATGGATTTAGAGCATCTTGTCGTCCTGGATTGTCCGCATCCAAGGCAATTCCACTCAGAGCAAAAAAAGGTATCTTTGTAAGATAACCAAAGGCCCAAATACCCACGCCTCCTAATGCAAGGGGAGCATTGCCTGTGGCTAATCCCACAATGCATCCTGATTGTGTAGCCAGAAGGCCAAACATAATGATCATGACAAACGCTTTTTTTATAGTTTTCATTTTATTCATTTCCTTTCTTTATTTTCCATCCCATGGTTCTGCGAGGGTTACGTCATTGATACAGGCATGTTCATTAATATCGGTAATATAAAAACAGCTCCATCCTTCATATCCCCAAATGACCAATTCTCCTTGATATCTCTTTTTTCCGCCTTTAGTGGCTACGTGATATAAAAGAGCCGCGGGCTCTCCAAAGACTGATATTCTTAAGTTTGCTCCTTCTTCTCGATTATCGATAATTGTGGCGCTCGATCTTCCATGAACGGGATCATGTGCTGCTTTGAGTCAATGGATATAGAGGCATTTGGAGATCAAAGTGATTTCTTATGGAAAACAGGTCAGCTAGTTTATGTTTTTAACACAGCGAAAACCTAAATCGCTGGCATGATAGTCGGCTGGAGCAGCTTCACGATAAAAAAGAGCCGGATTAAGCGGTCTGAGATACAATTTTTTGGTTCCATCAACAGGACCTTGGGGATTTAAAAGAGGAAAATCAATAGCGACTCGCTCAGCATACCACGCATTTGTCCATTCGTTTATGTCGATCAATTGAAGCGTTCTTGTTTGAACTGCTTTTTCCCATTGGTATTCCGTGGGAAGAGCTAAATCGTAAAATTGACAATAGGCCAAAGCCCCAATCCACGAAATGTGGGTTACTAGTTTATCTTTGTCACGGTCTTGAAGCACAACAAAGGGAATAAAAGGTTTTCCACTAAAAAGTCTTCCAGCCCATCTAAATGGAGCGCCTAGAATCGTCCAAACAATATTGGAGTTTTCTTCTTTTTGTCTTCCAATGGCTGAACAGTGATCAGAGATCAGTTCATGGCCTTCTTTGTCTGTGAGACGTTTAAATTTTTTCCAATGTTCATTTAAAAACCTAGCATATTCACTATGAGTAATAGGTGCG
>JACPSU010000182.1 GCA_016193105.1 Deltaproteobacteria bacterium
AGATTTGCATGTGTGTGGGATTTTAATTGCCCCGTAAGTTGGCCCAACACCGTTGGGCTAAATTTGGAGGCTCACCCAGCACACTTTACTTTGCGCGTCAGTTGCCAAATATCTTTTTTAGTCATGCGAAGGCTAATTTTTACCTTTAACTTCAAGCATGCGCTGGAGCGCTTTATTGGCATTGGATTTAATGGAGTCTGGAACAGTGATGCGATGAACATCTGGAGTTTCAAGATGATCAAGCGTCCAGCACAGATTTTGAAGATTAATCTTATACATATTGGGGCAAAAAGAGCGGGCAAGGCCAATGACTTTTTTGTCTTCATTCCAAATGTCTAAGTTGATAGCGTGATTAATTTCAGTTCCAACAATAATGGTTGAGTTTACTGGGGCTTCTTCGACGAAGCGTTTAATAAAAGAGGTAGAGCCGCACGCATCGGCCATTTCAACCACTTGCCGTGTGCATTCAGGGTGTACGACCACGAGAGCGTCTGGATATTTTTCCTTTAAAGCTTTGATGTGGACAGGAGTAAAAAACGTATGAACATGGCAATATCCTTTCCAAAGAATCATTCGGGCTTGGTCAATTTGTTCTTTGGTATTGCCCCCGAGTTCTAGGGTGGGGTCCCACACAATCAACTCTTTTTCAGTGAGCCCCATTTGAAGAGCGGTGTTTCGACCCAAATGCTCATCTGGGAAAAAGAAAATTTTTCGAGCAATATTTTCGTAATAAAATTTAAAAAGAGGAGCTGCATTGGAAGAGGTGCAGACAGATCCGTCATGTTTTCCACAAAAGGCTTTGAGAGCTGCAGTGGAATTCATATAGGTGATGGGAATTATTTTTTCATGACAAATAGAGGTGATTTCTTTCCAGGCATGTTCGACGTCAAAGGAATCTCCCATGTCGGCCATGGGGCAGCCTGCAAAGAGATTGGGAAGATAAACGGTTTGGTCTGTACGAGAGAGAATTTCTGCAGACTCTGCCATAAAATGGACACCACAAAAAACGATATGCTTTGCATTGGAAGCAGCCGCTTTGGCAGAAAGATCAAGAGAATCCCCTTGGAAATCAGAGTGACGAATGACATCGTGGCGTTGGTAATAGTGGCCTAAAACGACAAGATCTTTCCCATAGGATTTGCGTTTTTCTTCTACGCGTTCGTGAAGATCTTGAGCGGCCATCTTTAAATAGGAATCTGGTAAGTAGGATGCCATTCCTATATGCATAGGATAGGTGTTTTTTGTTGTCAAGGAACCGCTGCTCATACTACACTTTTAATCACATGGCTGAAATCCCTTCTAAACAACGTCGTACTCAATATATCATTGCCAAAGATTTTCAGCTGAGATTTGCTCTTTTACTCTCTGGAGTAGGTTTGGCTGTGACCTCTGTCATTGGATTTATCCTTTATAGTGTCTTAGCCAGAGCACAGTCTTTATTTGTGGGGACGGGGATGGTTCTTTCTCCTTCTGTGATTGAATTTTTAGGAGAACAAAGGAGCCTCTTTGTTTATTCTTTATTAGGAACTTTTCTAGGCGTGACTCTTATTTTAATGATTCTAGGAATTTTTATTTCTCATCGCTTAGCTGGGCCTATTTTCGCTTTAAGTCGTAGGATGAATGATTTGGCTCAAGGCAACTTCAATGCGGTTTTAACTTTAAGAAAGGCAGATGAATTTCAAGATTTGAAAGATAAATTTAATACGCTGGTCCATGCGCTTCAAAATCAAGTGAAATCTGAACTCATCAAAGTTAATTCTGTCATTGAGTCTTTGAAAACGGTGTCTGAAAAAGCTTCTTTATCAGGAGAAGCTTCAGACCATTTAAAATCTGCTTTTCATGAACTTCAATCTTATTATAATTATAAGAAAAGCCTCATTGAAGCTCCTTCTTCCCAAACCTTTAAACCTAAAAGCACTCCTGAAGACGAAGTTTTGATTTAATCATCCAAGAATCATCGGACGGCGGACGGAAATCCGACCTCTTCTTTCATATTTTTGGGATTATTTGAGCTTAAAAAAGTTGGCACGGTTTTTGTATAGACAGTATGGAAACAGGGATGGTAGGCTAACCCATCCTATTGAAAGGAGTAATGTATGGTATCCAGTAATAGGATTGAAACAAAAATTCGTGGGATTGTCCGAGAGGAACTCAATCCCATTAAGGAAGACCTCAAAAGTCGTCCTACTCGAGAGGAAGTCAGACAAATGATTTACGACGGGGTGGATATTATTCGCGTTTATAAGTTAAAATTAAATTTCTGGCCGCTTTGACTTCGTCGACACGGCGGACGGGGCTAGTGTGGGGAGCTTGCTGGACTGTCTCGGGAGAAACTTCGCATTCCTTGGCAATCGAAAGCATAGCATCGCAAAAGCGATCCACTTCTTCTTTAGATTCTGTTTCTGTCGGTTCAATCATTAAAGCACCAGATACAATCAATGGAAAATAGACCGTTGGTGGATGAAATCCATAATCCATAAGGCGTTTGGCAATATCGAGCGTTTTGACGTGGTGCTTCAGTTGCTTTTTGTCACTTAAAATAACTTCATGCATACAAGGCTTATCATCATAAGCAAGATCGTAAGCTTCTCTAAGGCGTTGTTTAATATAATTCGCATTTAAAACAGCCATTTGAGTGGCTTTGGTGAGTCCATCTCCTCCTAAGGCTCTCATATAGGTATAGGCACGAACCAAAACTCCAAAATTTCCATAAAATCCTTTTACCCGTCCAATGGACTTGGGATTATTTTTCAAAAGAGAATAGCTGTTATCTTTATAAACGACACGGGGCAAAGGAAGATACGGGATCAGTTTTTCCTTCACTCCAACTGGGCCAGCCCCTGGGCCCCCTCCACCATGAGGAGTAGAAAAAGTTTTGTGGAGATTAAATTGAAGAACATCAATCCCCATTTCAGCAACTTTGGCTTGCCCCAGTGCATCAGCTTAGCAATCTCAGCAATATTTTCTTCAAAAAGTCCCAGCGTGTTGGGGTTTGTAATCATGATCCCTGCAACGGTGGGATCTAAAAGCTGGGAAACTGTTTTAGGATCTAAAATCCCTTTTTCATTGGACGAAACTTTTACGACATCGTAGCCACATAAAGCGGAACTGGCTGGGTTTGTGCCATGGGCAGAATCTGGAATGAGAATTTTTGTTTTTTGAAGGCCTTTGTCTTTGTGATAAGCGCGAATCAGTTTAAGCCCCGTAAATTCTCCTTGGGCTCCAGCCGCAGGCATGAGCGTTACGGCATCCATGCCGCTTAATTCACAAAGCCACTTTTCGACGTGATGCATGATTTCGAGTGAGCCTTGGACAAGTTCTTCTGGGGCATAAGGGTGCACAGCGGAAAATGCAGGAAGGGCAGCCATCTCCTCATTAATTCTGGGATTATATTTCATGGTACAAGAGCCTAAAGGATAAAGTCCCTTTTCAATATTAAAATTTGCTGAAGCAAGTTCAACATAGTGTCTGATCACTTCTAGTTCAGAGAGTTGTGGTAGCCCAATTGCAGAAAGTGAATCTCTTAAAAACTTTTTTGGAAGGGTATTTTTTTCTTTAAAAGAAGGAAAATCAAAAGAGCTTCGATCTGTGCTTGATTTTTCAAAAATAAGTTTTTTTATAGAGCGTTGCATAAGGCCTCAATATTTTCTTCGGTATTTAATTCTGTTGTGCATACGAGTAAGCAGTTTTTAAGTTCTGGATAGTGTGCTTCAAGAGAAAGTCCCCCTAAGATTTTTTGATCTTTGAGTCTTTTTTCAACCTCTGACAAAGGTTTTTGAGTTTCTATGACCACTTCATTGAAAAAAGGAGTATCAAACCGTACCTTAGCTTTTCCGCGAGCGGTGGTTTTTAACTTTTCACACAGTGTATTGGCTAACGAATGGTTCCAGTGGGCCAGTTTTTTTAATCCTTTTTCTCCTAAGGTTGAAAGATAGATCGTGCTGCGAGTGGCTAGAAGAGCTTGATTTGTGCAAATATTAGAAGTGGCTTTTTCCCGACGGATATGTTGTTCGCGCGTAGAAAGAGTGAGGGTAAAGGCTCTTTTTCCGTCAGAGTCTGTTGTTTCTCCTACGATTCGTCCGGGCATGGAGCGCACAAAAGAGAGACGAGAAGCAAAAAAACCAACATGGGGGCCACCAAAGGAAGGGGCATTCCCAAAAGATTGTGCCTCTCCCACGACAATATCTGCACCGCTTTCTCCAGGAGGTTTAAGCAGTGCCAAAGAAAGAGGTTCTGGAACGGCTACAATTAGCAGCGCTTTGTGTATAACACAAATTTTTTGGATGGTTTCTAAATCTTCTATGCAGCCAAAGAAGTTAGGAGTTTGAACTAAAACAGCTAAAGAGTCTGCATCCATTTTTCTTTCTAAATCAGAGGGGTCAATCGTTCCTGCTTTAGGATGATACGCAAGGGACTCAAGCTTCACCTCTTGTGCTTCCAGATAGGTTTTGCAGACGTCGCGATATTCGGGGTGAATATTTTGTGGGACTAAAATTTTTGTTTTTTGTGGATATAATCGTTTGGCCATGAGGCACGCTTCTGCCAACGCTGAGGCGCCGTCATACATCGAGGCATTGGCGACTTCCATCCCCGTTAGATTTGCAATCATGGTTTGAAATTCAAAAATAGCTTGAAGCGTTCCTTGGCTAATTTCAGGTTGATAAGGAGTGTAGGCCGTTAGAAACCCTCCTTGAGAGCCTAGGTAATTGACGATCGTCGGAACAAAATGTCTGTAACATCCCGCTCCTAAAAAACTTTGGTACTGATGAGCGGTATTTTTATTGGCGATGGATTCCACATGGGTCTTAAGTTCAATTTCAGAAAGAGAAGAGGGAAGATTTAGCGGTTTTTTAAGACGAAACTCCTTTGGGATGGGAGTAAAAAGATCTTGAACCGAAGCAACTCCAATAACCTTGAGCATTGCTTCAACGTCTTTAGAAGTGTGAGGAATATAGCGCATGATCATATCAAGATGTTAGTTTTTTATATTGTTCATGAGTCAGTAATTCTTTCAGTTCATTAGGTTGAGTTACCCGAACTTTGATCATCCACGCTGCATGATAAGGATCTTTGTTTACCGTTTCAGGAGCGTTTTTTAAATTTTCATTCACTTCAACGACTTCGCCACTGATAGGCGCATAGAGATCAGAAACCGCTTTCACAGATTCTACAACGCCAAATGTATTTCCTTTGGTAATTTGGGTGCCTAAAGAAGGGAGCTCCAAGTAGACAATGTCTCCCAGTTGATGTTGAGCAAAGTCTGT
>JACPSU010000183.1 GCA_016193105.1 Deltaproteobacteria bacterium
CCTTCTACTCCCACCTCTCCTTTATGCAGAAGTCGATCTGCACTCGCATCTTTTTATGAACGAAGGGTTAACCTGGATCTTTCGAGGAGATTTTTTTGATGAGCACCTTTCCGCAACAAGCTGGAAAAATCTTTTATCTTCCCAAGCAAATCCCAAAACTTTAAATGACTCTGATGTCAAAATCATGGTGGCCTCTCTCTATGCCGCCCACCCCATTTTAACTCCCTGGGGACTTCGAAAAGCTGTACGACGGCAAGTTCTACAAGCCGAACGCTTTGTGCGTGAAAACCCCGAGTGGATTTTGGCAAAATCCCCTGAAGAAACTGAGCACGCTTTAAAGGAAGGAAAACGAGCCTTAATTCTTTCTGTCGAAGGGGCCTCTGGAATCTTAGAAACAGATCAAGATTTAGAAGATTTTTTTAATCTTGGAATTCGAATTGTAACGCTTCTTCATTTAACAGACGATCAATTTGGAGGATGTGCATTGGTAGGAGGATTGACCGGAGCTCTCATTAATTTTGGCCCTTGGTTGAATGGCAAAAAATTTTGGAGCGATGGGAAACTCATTCGTACCAATCCGCAAGGTCTCACACAAGAAGGGATCTCCTTTGTTAAAAAGCTCATTCAGAAAAAATTTTGGATTGATCTTTCTCATGCCTCGGATGAATCCTTAAAAACACTGACCCCCCTTCTTAAAAAAGCCGGCCAACCTCTCTTATATACTCACAATGCTCTTCGAAAATATGCAGGGGTTGAGCGAGAAATGTCGACTTCCCAACTGAAAGAAGTCAAAGAAACAGGGGGTTTAGTGGGGGCCCTTCCGACCCCTCGATTTTTAAGAGGGACCCCCCTTCCACCTCGCACACAAACCGGCGGGATTGAAGCATTTGTAAAACACTATAATGAAATAGCAGAGATTATTGGGCCAGAGGCCACCATGATTGGCTCTGATTTTAATGGCGCCATCCCACACCTTAAACCCTCTAAAGAGACAGGAACCAGTTTAGATGAAAAAGGATTCTGGCATATCGGTCAATCTAAAGAGCTTCTCATAGCCATGCAAAAAAAGGGGGCCAAACTCCCCCCGCCTGGACGTCATATCTCTTACTTTTTAGAGGCATGGAAAAAAGTTTATAGCTCAAAGTAACGATTATGACCTATATCATGTCTCATTTTCTTAAAAAATGAGATCTACTTGCACTCTGGCTCTTTTTGAGGCATTCTACAAACCGTTTTGAGGGGAAAAAATGGCCACACGCTTTAAAAAAATTATATCTTTTTTAGGATCTCTCCCCATCGCTGTTACGCTGATCCTCACCCTGGCCATTCTTCTATGTATTGCAACCTTTTATGAGTCTCTCTATGGCACAGAAGCGGTTCAATATTCTATTTATCATTCTATAGGATTTGGGCTTCTCCTCATTTTAATTGGGATCAATGTCACCTGTGCTGCACTTAAGAAATACCCCTGGAAGATTCATCAAGTCGGTTTTTTAATTACCCATCTAGGGATCATCACTCTGGTTGGAGGTTCTTTTATCTCTTTTTATTATGGAATTGATGGACGCATTGCTCTTTCTCCCGGAGAATCCAAAAACAGCATCGAACTCTCACAAAAAACAGTTACGCTCGCCTTGCATGATTCAAACAAAGCCTATGAGATTCCTCTATCGGTAGGCCCTTACGTTTATGAAAAAGAGCTCATCCACATTGCCACAAACGACACTGCAACTTTTGTTGTAGATCGCTTTTTCCCATTCGCTCAACCTACAGAAGCGATGATCGAAGATCCTTCTTCGGATTTTGAAGCCATTGAGCTTTATCTTAAAAGCTCTCGCTTTGAACAAAGCCTGTGGCTTCTCATGAATCGGGAGGGACGTGTATCTGCCTCTCTAGGCCCTGCTGAAATTACGTTTAAAAAAGTTAAACATTTAAAATTTTCCATCCCCTCGCCCTCTTCTTTAGCTACATTGCATCTCACGCTTGAAAAACAACATGACACGTTGACCTTAACAAAAAAAGATATTGGAAAAATTCTTCCTTTAAAAAATCCTGCCTTTCGTATTCATATTAAAAAGTTTTATTCCGATGCTATTGTGGAAGGAAAAAAATTAAAGAATCGCTCTGAGGCTTTTACAAATCCAGCCTTAGAGTTTGATATTTTGGGACCCAAAGGCCCTGAGCGCTATGTGGTATTTTCTCTTTTTCCAGAATTTTCAAATTTGCATCATCAAAGCAGTCAGTACAAAGCCCAATCTAGCTTAGAAGTTTCTGATCAACCTGGGCGAGTAGGATCTTTAGAGATTGCCTTAGATTCAAAAGGAAAATTATATTACCACGCCACCTCTTCTCGAGGGAAAATTCAAAACACCGTTATCCTTGGAAAAGCCTATCCCACAGGATGGATGGATACAACCTTTCAAGTAAAAACATTTTATAAAGGAGCCAGGCAACAGGTAGGATATATGCCCATCCAGGTTAAAGATCCCAATAACCCCAAAGTTGCCTCTGCTCTTCACTTTACGTTTAAGGATGCCCAGGGGCAAGCTCATGAAGATTGGCTCTCTTTTTATGAAACGAAATCTTTTGTCTTAAATGGGAAAACCTATCACGCCTCTTTTATGCCCCAACTTCTTCCTCTCACTTTTTCTCTGCACCTAAATAAGTTTAATATCGGAAAAGATCCAGGAACCAAAAATCCAGCTTCGTATGAAAGCCACGTCACCCTCCTCGACAAAGAAAAAGCTCAATCCGACCATAAAATTTCAATGAACGAACCTCTCACACATCGCTCTCTCACCTTCTATCAATCGAGCTACCAAACCGATGAGCAAGGAAACCCCACAGCAACCATTTTATCTGTAGGCTATGATCCGGGGCGCCCCTTTAAATATGGAGGCTCAATCTTAATGGTTTTTGGAATTTTACTCCTGTTTTTCTTTAGAAAAGCCTATATTCAACTTTATCAACAGGTCATTAAAAATAAGGAAAGAAATAATGAAAAAACATTTGCTAAAACACTTAAAGATACTCCTTCTCCTATTTAGTGCTTTAATTTTAGGGGGATGGAGCGAACTTAAAACGCTTCCCATTCAACATGGGGGACGTATTGAACCTCTAGATACGTTTAGTAAAGATGTGGTTCGCCTTGTCACGGGCAAAAGTTCTTTCCAAGGGATGCAAAGCATTGAAGTTATTGTAGCTTGGCTTGCAGATTCTGCTCAATGGGCAAATAAACCGATCGTTCAAGTTTCTTCTGGTGAGCTCAGACAAAAATTAAATTTACCTAAAGATCAAAAGTATTTTTCTTACCAAGAGTTGATTCAACACCCTTCTCTCCAACAATATGGTGAGGAAGTATTCCACAAAAATCAGAGAGAGGAAAAACTCTCCCCCATAGAACAAGCTATGGATCGCTTGTCGACTCAACTCTTGCTCTTTGAAAAAGTTTCGCAAGGAGAGCTCTGGGCCATTATTCCACATCCTGAGCATCATCAAGAAAACTGGCTTTCTTTGGCTCAACTTAAAGACCTTCCTCAAACTCCAAATGTACAAGAGTTTGCCGTCACTCTTCATGGAATGCTCACAGCCTATACCCAAAAAGATTGGAAAACCTTTCAATTGACCTCTTTAAAAATAAAGCAGCTTCTTTCAGAATTTTCAAAAGACATGACTAATGGGGGCTATCCTTATAGTACAACCCTGGGGCTCGAAGTTTTCTATCACGACTTTCACCCTTTCAGAAAAGCATGGATCTTCTACCTCATCGCAGGACTTGGCTTTGTTCTGTATCTTTTAACTCATTTAAAGCTGATCAAATATCTCAGTAGCATCAGTCTAGCTCTGGCTTTAAGCGCACATCTTTTAGGATTTTATTTGCGATGCACCGTTACAGGACGTCCTCCGGTGGGAACCATGTATGAATCTGTGGTCTGGGTAAGCCTGGGAATCATGATTTTTTCATTTTGGATTTCATATCAATTTCGAAATGCGATGGCGATTCTTTTGGCCTGTTTTGTTTCTGCCATCGGACTTATTTTAGCCGATCAATTTCCTTTAATC
>JACPSU010000145.1 GCA_016193105.1 Deltaproteobacteria bacterium
AAAAAAATGGGAGCAAAAATTATTGAACTCTCTCTTCCGCATACAGAATATGCCGTGCCTACCTATTACTTGGTAGCAACAGCCGAGGCGAGTTCAAATCTTGCCCGATACGACGGAGTAAAATATGGCTATCGTGCGAAGGCTCAAACCCTTCAAGAGCTGTATCGGAAAACCAGAGGTGAAGGCTTTGGGCGAGAGGTCAAACGACGTATTATGCTTGGAACGTTTGTCTTAAGCAGCGGCTACTATGATGCATATTATAAAAAGGCAAGCCAAGTTCGAACATTGATTAGAAAAGATTTTGAAGAAGCGTTTAAGAAATGTGATCTGATTGTGACCCCCACTTCTCCGACGACTGCTTTTAAGTTGGGGGAAAAATTAAATGATCCTCTTCAAATGTATTTATCAGATATTTTTACGATTTCGACAAACTTAGCGGCCCTTCCAGGGCTCGTTCTCCCCTGTGGATTTGATGAAAAAAATCTTCCCATTGGGCTTCAAATTTTGGGGCCCCATTTTAAGGAAGAATCTATTTTTCATTTGGCCTACGCGTATGAACAGTCCACAGAGTGGCATAAAAGGAAGCCCAGCCTATGAACTATGAACCGGTCATGGGGTTAGAAGTCCATGCGCAGCTTAAAACCCAAAGTAAAATTTTTTGTGGCTGTTCGACAAAATTCGATGCCAAAGAAAATGAACTCACCTGTCCTGTGTGTACAGGAATGCCAGGGTGTCTTCCTGTCTTAAATAAACGAGCCGTGGAGTTTGCCATTAAAATGGCTTTGGCTACCCATTGCAACATTAATGAGAAGTCTATTTTTGCCCGGAAAAACTATTTTTATCCCGACCTTCCTAAGGGGTATCAAATTTCTCAATATGACAAACCCTTGGCGCAAAAAGGCGTTGTAGAAATTTCAATAGATGGACAGGTTAAAAAAATTAGGCTTCACAGGATTCACATGGAAGAAGATGCTGGAAAAAATATCCATGGGACTATTTCAAGCTATGTGAATTTAAATCGTGCGGGAATTCCTTTGATTGAAATTGTTTCTGAGCCGGATGTGCGAAGTTCCCAAGAGGCCGGAGCGTATTTAAGAGAGCTGAGATCCATGCTTCGTTATTTAGAAGTCTGCGATGGCAACATGGAAGAAGGAAGCTTTCGCTGTGATGTGAATGTCTCTGTAAGGCCCGTGGGGCAAAAAGAATTTGGAACACGTTGCGAAGTGAAAAATATTAATTCTTTCAGGTTTGTTGAAAAAGCCATTGAGTACGAAATTCAAAGACAAATTGAAGTTTTGGAAAGTGGTGCCAAGGTGATTCAAGAAACACGGCTTTGGGATTCTGATCAAAATAAAACTTTTTCCATGCGCTCTAAAGAAGAAGCCCATGATTATCGTTATTTTCCAGAACCAGATTTATTGCCCCTCATGATAGAGCAGCATTGGGTTGAAGAAATTAAAAGGACGCTCCCCGAACTGGCCTCAGAAAAAAAACTACGTTTTATGAAGATGTATCAGCTGTCAGAGTATGATGCATCGCAACTTGTTCAAGAAAAGTTTTTGGCCCAGTATTTTGAAAGTGTCGTTGAGCTGTGTAAAGAGCCCAAATTAGTGAGCAATTGGATTTTATCTGAGCTGCTACGTGAATTTGGGCCTGAACAAGTGGCGAGCTGTCCCATGACCCCGCAGCATTTAGGAGAACTTCTGGTGTTAATCACAAATGGAACGATCTCTGGAAAAATTGCCAAACATGTCTTTGGAAAAATGCTTGAAACTGGACAAGCTCCACAAGCTATTGTAGAAAAAGAAGGACTTGTTCAGGTTTCAGATCATGTTCAAATTGAAGCTTTAGTGATTGAGGTGCTAAAGGAACAGAAAGCTTTTGTCGACAAGTACCTTGCTGGACAAACCAAGCTCTTTGGTTTTTTTGTAGGAGAAGTCATGAAAAAAAGCCACGGGAAAGCTAATCCGGCCATGGTTAATGAATTTTTAAAGAAAAAATTGAAAGGAGTTTAAGGTTATGAAAAAAGTTCTCATCGGTGTTTCTGCTGTTTTGGTTTTGTTGGTGATTGTGGTGATTTCTCTTCCTTTTTTATTGGATCTCAACAAATACAAAGGCCAAATTAAACAAGAAGTTGAAAAAAGAATTCATGGAACATTTGACGTCGAAAGCTTAGCGATCAAAGGGCTGGGAGTAAACGTTAAAAATCTTGTCATAACTTCTACGGGAGAGTTTAAGAATAAAAAACTTTTAAGTGTCGGAGAGGCCAAAATTAAGATTTCTGTGCTTTCTCTTTTAACGGCCAATCCCAAAGCTACAGTGCTTCTTAAAAAACCTCAAATTTATTTAGTTAAAAATGAAGCTGGAGAACTTAATGTGACTACTCTTCCTAAAAAAGGAGGCGACGTGCCCGCCCAAGAAGTAAAAGAAAAGAAAACAAGCTCCAAGCTTCCGGCTCTTCTTTTAGGAGTGAAGCTTTCTTTTTTGGCTGAAAACGCCTCTCTTCAATATAGTGATGAAAAGACTCAAGCGAAGACAGAAGTTCAAGATTTAAATATTTCTTTAAAAAATATTTCGTTTAATAGTCCCATTGATTTTAATGTATCCGCTCTTTTGACTTCTAGAGCAGGGAAAACTTCTTTTTTTGAAGGGCGTCTATCTTTCAATGGAAAAGCAAAGGTAGTTACAGACAGCTCGAGAAAGCTCAAGGGTATTGATTTAGATGCCAAAGCTTCTGTAGGGGATTTTGCCCTTTCAGCCAAAGGAAAAATTTCAGACATCAATACCTTGCAAACAGATTTTGTTATTTCAACTCCTTCTTTATCTGTGAGTAAAATTAAAAATTCTTTTGCACCTTTTAAAAACTATAATATTGATGGAACCTTTTCTATGAATGGAGACGTGAAGGGATCTCTTAAGAATTTTGATCAATGTTTGGTGAATGCTAAAGTGAACTTAAAGCTTACCTCTGGACAAACGGATCTAGAATTCAAAGTGTCTCTCTCTGAAGCCCTATCGCACTTAAAAGGAAGTTTTTTGGTGGAAGCCTCAACACTGAACTTAGATGAGATTTTACCGGCTAAAAAAGCAGGGGCTTTGAAATTTTTTGCACAAGCCTATGCAGAAGAATCTAAAAAGAATCCTTTTGAGGCAATAAAAAACAATCCACTCTTTAAAGGGCTTTCTGGAAGTGGGAAGCTGGACATTAAGAAAATTATTTTTAGAAAATCAGAGCTCACAAATCTTTCTGGAGATTTTGATTTAAAAAATCTTCAGTTTTCAATATCAAAATTGGGCCTCAAGGCTTTTAAAGGAGAGCTCTCTGCTAAAGGAAATTTTAGGATTGATACCCCTCGGCCTCAGTATAGGCTCACAACTGTTGTTCAAAATGTGCAGACAAACCCCATGCTCACTATGGGCTCCCCCGTCCTTAAGGATGTGTTCATTGGGACGCTCAATGCCAATATGGATCTTCAAGGAGAAGGAGCCACTTTTGAAGATGTAAAAAAATATCTAACCGGAAATGGGAAAGTAGACATTAAAGATGCGGAGCTTAAGGGGCTCAATATGGGAGAGGCTCTTAAACAAAAACTACAAGTTATTTCTATTTTTTCAGGGTCAGATATTTTTAATGAAAATCTAGAGAGCAAAATTAATTTTATTCGTGCTTCTTTAGTGATTAAAAATGGAAAGCTTACAACGCCTGATGCGCTATTAGATGCAATGCCTGGCTATAGTGCAAAGATGAAAGGGTATGCGTCGTTTGATAAAGAGATTAATTACGATGGGAGTCTTTTATTACCAGCTAAAAAGCTATCTCGTTCTTTAGCCTCTGTGGCCGACGATAAAGGAATGGTGGCCTTTCCTTTTACATTGACTGGCGTTCTTCCAAAATTTTCTTTTAATGTCGATGCCGATAAAGTGGCTCAGATGGCCGTTAAGGCAACCTTCAAGTCCAAGATGGGAGAAAAGATTAAAGAAAAGATAGGCATTGATCTCCCTGTAGAATTACCTTTCTAAAAATGAATAAGATTATTACGATTGAATGGAGGGGCGATCATGTAGTCATGATCGACCAAAGAAAACTTCCTCATGAGGAAATCTACGTAAAGCTCTACTCCTACGAAGAAGTAGCTCAGGCGATTGAAACAATGGTGATTCGTGGAGCGCCAGCCATTGGTGTGGCTGCCGCGATGGGCGTGGCACTTGGAATTCAAAAAAGCAGTTCTAAAGATGCCCCTTCTTTAAAACAAGATTTTTTAAATATTTACGAGCGCCTCTATCGCACACGTCCCACAGCAGTAAATTTAAGGTGGGGATTAGAGCGGATGAAAAATTGTTTTGAAAATTCTTTGGAACTTTCTATCCCTGAGCTCAAACAAGCATTAGAAAAAGAAGCCATCCAAATTTATGAAGAAGATGTTGAAATAAATAAAAAAATGGGGGCTAACGGAAAACACCTTATTCAAAATAATTCTAAAGTTATGACCTATTGCAATACCGGAACCTTGGCCACCGCTGGATATGGAACTGCGCTGGGCGTGATTCGTGCAGCTTATGAAGAATCCAAAAAGTTTTTGGTTTATGTGTGCGAAACACGTCCTTTTTTACAGGGCTTAAGACTTACCTCTTGGGAGCTTTATAAAGAAGGGATCCCTCAAAAAGTAATTTCGGATAACATGGCTGGAAGTCTTATGGCTAAAGGTGAAGTATCTGCTATTTTTGTTGGTGCAGATCGGATTGCTAAAAATGGAGATGCAGCTAATAAAATTGGAACCTATTCTTTGTCTGTTTTGGCTAAATATCACACCATTCCTTTCTATGTTGTGGCCCCCACTTCTACGATTGATTTAAAGTGTCCCACAGGACGAGAAATTCCTATCGAAGAACGAAGTCCCAAAGAAGTGACTCATGTTGGAGGAAAGCTGGTGGGCTTAGAAAATGTAGATGTCTACAACCCTTCTTTTGATGTGACTCCCCATGAACTGATTACAGCCATTATTACGGAAAAAGGCGTTTTTGATAGTCTTTCCAGAAGATTGTCGTCGCTTCTCTAAACAGCGCCCATAAGATTGACAACTTTATTCTTATTTTTAGTAATGTAACTTTGACCATATATGTAACTAGTTGATTTTACTTTAAAATTATGTCTAACTTTTAAGCTTTTTCTGGCATATCTCTTGCAGAGTTTTGCCAAGCGACTTTTCGCAAAAGGGGGAAATAAGTTGTCTAAACGCAAGAGCACGAAAAAAGAGATGAATCGAAAACTTTTAGCGGTCGGAGAACTTGCTTCAGGCGTTGCCCATAATTTTAATAATTTAATTAATGTCATTTTATCTAAGACCGATCTTCTTTTAAAAAAGATGGAAGATCATCCCGCAGTTTCTGATTTGACGATCATACGCAGGGCAGCGACAGAGGCCGCTCAAGTGGTTCAAAGGCTTCATCGAACAACACAAGAAAAAGGATATGGAAAAAAAGAATGGATCAATGTCAATGAACTTCTTTATGAAGTTATGGAGATGACGAAGCCCAGGTGGCAAGATGAAGCAGGGCAAAGAGGAGTTTCTATTCGTATCTCTCTTCAATTAGAAAATATTCCTAAAATTTATGTATGGTCTGCCGCCCTTAAAGAAGTGTTTATGAATATTATGCTCAATGCCATTGATGCCGTATTTATGAAGGGTGGCGTTATTATGGTTCAAACACAAGCCTATGGGCAGAATTTAAAAATTATGATTTTAGATTCTGGAGAGGGAATGTCTAAGGCAACGGTCAAACAAATTTTTAAACCCTTTTTTACAACCAAGGGAGAAAGAGGGAGTGGATTAGGCCTTAGCACTTCTTATGAAATTATTAAAAAACATAGAGGCGATCTAGAAGTGCAAAGTATGCTTGGCACAGGAACAACTTTTGTGATTTCTCTTCCTCTTGCTAAAAAAGCATCTACGCCTTTCAAAAAAAATCCGCTGATCAAAAAGATTATGTTGGTGGATGATGAACAAGATTATCGTAAAGCCACGGCAGAACTTTTATCTTTAGAAGGATATGATGTTGAGCAAGCTTCCGATGGTCACGAGGCCCTTGAGAAGCTCAAAAAAAATAGATTTGATTTAATTTTGTCTGATATCAGTATGCCAAAATTATCCGGACATGATTTGGTGCAAAAAGTAAAGGCCGAACATAAAAACACAAAAGTTATTCTTATCTCTGGATTTAATGAGAAATTAAATCATGAAACTATGAAAGCTCTCAAGGTAGATGGATGGCTCACAAAGCCCTGTCTTTTTGAAGATATTTCTGAGGCAATTAAAAAGACATGTCACTAAAAGAAATTAGACCCTTTGAAGATGAGCATGTGGGTTGGACTGCTGCAACCCTAGAGTCTGTTTCGGATATGGTGTTTATAGCAGATCTCAAGGATCGGCTTATTTATGCAAATCCTGCAGCGCTTAAAAAATTTGGATATACTAAAGAAGAGCTTTTGGGAAAAACAGGTGAAGTGATGATGTCTCCTAATAATCCCAAGGAGCTTAGGGCTGCAATACTCAGAGCTACACAAGAGAGTCCCTATTGTTGGGAGGGCGAAGTTCTTAATATTACAAAAGATGGCCAAGAATATACAGTGCATTTAAATACGGCCCTTGTGAGGAATAAACGAGGAGAGCCTATTGGGCTGACCGGCATTTCTCGAGATATTACTGAGAGAAAAAAAGCTCAAGAACAGTTGGAAGAGTATGCCCGAAAATTAGAACAGGCCAATCAGGAACTGCGAGAGATGCAAGGACAGCTTGTAAAGTCTGAGAAACTTGCTGCTATTGGAGTCTTAGCGGCGGGCCTTGCTCACGAAATTGGAAATCCTTTGGCATCGATTTCTTCTTTGGTGCAGCTTCTTCAAAGAAAAATTTTAGACGTCAAAGCGCAAGAGAGTTTTCATTCTATGGGCACTCATATTCAAAGAATCAGCCATATCATTCAACATGTCAGTGATTTTACAAAACATGAGCAAATGAAACGGATGGCTGTTGATTTGGAACCTTTAGTCCGAAACACGCTTCAGAGAATTTGTCTTCAAAATAATGATTGGCGTATTGAAATTCATACCAAGATCGAATCGGGTCTTCCTCGTGTGAGTGCTGAAGCCAGTCAGCTGTCACAAGCGTTTTTCCATATTTTTGTCAATGCATTTGAAGCGATGGATAAGGTGGGAAGGCTGGATGTTGAGGCCACAAAGCTTGTAAAAGAGATGATAAGTTTTTGAGCCCTTTTTTACGACAAAAGATGTGGGCAAGGGGGCAGGCTTGGGGCTTTCTGTAAGTTATGGAATTATTAAAAGTTTTGGAGGAGACATTCGCGTTGAATCCATTGTGGGCAAGGGGACGCTATTTGAAATCTTGTTACCTATTTACGAATCTTAAGGAGGATATATGAAGAAGGCATGTATTTTAATTGTTGATGATGAAAAAACAGTTTGTGAAACTCTATCAGAGGTTTTGAGAGAAGAAGGATATGAAACAGAAATGGCCTTTGATGGCGAAGAAGCCATTCAAAAAATTGAAAAACAAAAATTGGGTCAAGGGCCCTTGGGTCAGCGACCCTTTGATGTTGTTTTTTGTGATCTTCGTATGCCTAAGTCTGATGGACTCAAGGTGTTAGAAAAAGTAGAAGAGCTTTCTCCAGAAACTTTTTTTATTGTAATTACAGCCTATGGTTCTATGGAGACCACACTTGAGGCCTTGAAAAAGGGAGCCTATGACTATGTGGTCAAGCCCCTCATTTTTGACGACATCTTATTAAAACTCAGACATCTTTTAGATTTCAAAAAACTAAATGTTGAAAATAGACTTCTCAAAGATTCTATCATCACAGATCAGTTTGCTTTTGATAATGTGTTAGGCCAAGGACCCGAGATGAAGGCTATTTATTCTTTAATGCAAAAAGTCGCAGCCACCCAAACAACGGTGTTGATTACCGGAGAAACGGGGGTTGGAAAAGAAAGGCTAGCCAAGGCGATTCACCACCAATCAGCGCAAAAAGAAAAAAATTTCGTTCGAATTTGTTGTGCCAGCTACAAAGAGCATCAGCTGGATCAAGCTCTTTTTGGGGAAGAAGGGTCGCCGACCCAAGGTATTTTTACAAAGCACGATGGAACACTTTTTATGGACGAGATTGGTGATTTAACTCCTGCGCTTCAATTAAAACTTGTGAAACTGTTACAGGCGGGGCTTAAATCTTTGCGACTCATTGTGTCTTCCACAAAAGATTTAGCCAAGGAAGTTTCTAAGCAGGCTTTCAGGGAAGATTTATATTATCGCATTAATGTCATCGAACTTAAAGTTCCGCCCCTTCGAGCCAGAAAAAATGACATTCCTTTTTTAGTAAAATATTTTGTGCGACGTCTTTCTGAGGAATTAGGAAAGAAAATAAAATATGTGACAGACGAAACTCTAGATGTTTTGATGAACTATCAATGGAAGGGAAACATTCGAGAGCTCCAAAACATTTTAGAACGATCTATTTTATTAAGTGATAATGACACGCAATTTTTGAATGTGCATCACTTACCCTCGGAACTTATTTCTCAAACCCATGATACGGCGCACTATAATTTTAAAGAAGCGATGCGCAAATCAGAAATTAAACATATCCAGTGGGTATTAGAGAAGAACAGATTTGATAAGAAAAAGACCGCTCAAGATCTAGGACTTAGCCTTTCTTCCTTGTATCGAAAAATTGAAGAACTGGCTATGCCAATTCAGTAACAGACGTGTCCCACTGAATTAAAAACTCAGCAACCAATCGCACGCAAGCTGCTGTGGCCCCTTTGGGGGTGTAGCGGTGAGTCGGCCGTGTAATAAATGCAGAGCCAGCAATATCAAAATGAACCCATGGAGTTTTGTCATTAATAAAAGCTTGAATAAACATTCCACCCTTTGAAGATCCTGCCCCACGTGTGTTTCCGATATTTTTAATATCTGCAATGTCACTTTTTAGCTCTTCTCGGTATTCTTCCCAGAGAGGCAGTTGCCAAATTTTATCTCCAGTGAGACACGAAAGCTCCTTAAGACGATCTATCGCTTTTTGAGCCGTCCCCATCACTCCTGCTCCGGCCTCTCCCAGTGCAATAACACAGGCTCCAGTGAGCGTTGCAAAATCAATAAGAAGAGAGGGTTTATAGTGTTTGTCTGCATATGCAACGGCATCGGCTAAGACCAACCGCCCTTCGGCATCCGTATTTAAAATCTCAATTGTTTTTCCCAGATAAGATTTTACAATGTCTCCTGGAACAGTGGCTTTACCGCTGGGCATGTTATTGGTGATCGCCATAAAGCCGACCACATGAAGAGGAAGATTGAGTTTAGCCACAATTTCCATAATTCCAAGAACTGTGGCGGATCCAGCCATATCATCTTTCATGGTCTCCATGGAGTCTGCGGGTTTTAAAGAAATTCCACCGGAATCAAAGGTAATCCCTTTGCCTACTAAACAGACGGTATCTAGATTTTTTTTCTCAGCATTGTGTTCTAAGATAACAAATCTGGGAGGAATATCGCTTCCTTGATTGACAGCCAGAAGCGCTCCAAATCCTTCTTTATGAAGTTCTTTTTCTGTAAAGACAGTGCATTTGAGTCCCACAGCTTTGGCGACATCTTGTGCTGCCTGGGCCAGATCGGGAGCCCGCATGGCATTATGAGGAGTATTCACCAAATCTCGAACGAGGTTACAAGCATCAATAAAAATTTTGGCTTTTGAAAGCCCCCTTTTTCCCTCTAAAACTTCTTCTGGGGAATCAACAGCAAGGGTAACTGATTTTATTCCAGAGCTTTGATCTTGAGTCAGAGACCCTTCATCTTTTTTAAATTTTGTGAACTTATATAAAGGAAGAACTAAAGATTCTGTTGCCGCCTGAGCAACTTCAGAAAAAGAGCGTTTACCACTCCAAGCAACACTAGAAAGATGAAAAGAAAAACTTGGGACTTTAGATTTGCCTAGATAAGCTGAGGCATTGATCAAAGCTTCTCTTAAACGACTTAAAGTGAAGTCTTTCTTTTTTCCTAGCCCTACAAAGAGCACATTTTGGCTTTGGCCGGCCTTGATAAACCGCAAATAGGTTACTTCTTTAAAATCTGCTTTGAAAACTTTGTCTTTAACAAGTTTATCTAAAATAGGTCTTAAGAAGGCTCCATTTTTAGGAAGCTCTGGTTTTGCCCCTTGTTGATAAAGGGGAATGATTAGAGTATGATCTTTAACACTTTTTAAGGTACTTTTTTGAATTTGGATTTTAAGCATGGCGCTATTAAAGCTGCGTCAAAAAAATTTGTCAAATAGTTTATCAAATTAAGGAGAGGTACTGAAGTGGTCGTAACGGGGTCGCCTCGAAAGCGACTTGTCCCTCACGGGGCACGTGGGTTCGAATCCCACCCTCTCCGAACCAAAAGAATATCTTTACACGAAAGGTTTTTTCACTCTATAGTAAATGAAGGGGGTATTTCATGAAATACAAATTTATGATCAGCGGGCTTTCATGTTTTTTATTATTTTCTGTAGCCCTGGCTGCACCTCTGAAAAAGAAAAAAGTGTCCAATGTCCAATCCAAAGAATTTGGAGTTGGGGTGGGAATTGGCTATGGCTTTTTAAATGGAGGGATAGGATTTGCAGAGCTCTTGGGAGATTATCGTATCAAAGATGAACCGTACTCTCTCAGAGCTTCTTTATATTATAATTTTAATGGAAAGTTAGGCATTTCAGGAGAGGGGCATTATAATACGCTTCTAACTGAAGCAAATGTGTTTGCTCCTGGCAATCTTTATGGCTATGGAGGCTTAGGATTGACGCTTCATCAATTCCCCCCGTATCTTTTAATTCCTCTGGGAGTGGATCTTTTGTATCACCGCAGCCCCTTGGGGTTGGGTTTCCAACTTTTGCCCCAGGTGAAATTGGAATCTGGGTTTAAAACACAGATCTCCGTTCTTATGAATGGCACTTATTATTTTTAAGTCCAAAAGTTGCATATAGAGTGTTCTTAAGTATAATTAAGCTGTTACCGTACGTGTGTTGATGCTCTTTTTCTAGAAGCTCTAGACAATCCATAAAATAACGTAACACAATGAAATTACTTAGTTTTTTTATTATTCTTTGTGCCCTTGCTCTTACTGCCTGTGAGGGCTTTGAGGCGGGGTGTAAGGGATGTGATGGCGATGAATCCCAAGATTCTTTAGGGCATAAGATTGCTTCCTTGACCGCCCAAGATCAATCTGGGGATGGAGGAGGTGGTGGTGAGGGGGGAAGAGTCAGTGGATCTCTTTCGGCCAAAGGATCTGCGGATGTTTCGGTTTGTTTTGAATTAAGCAGGAGTGGGGATCTCTATGAAGATAGAACAAGTTGGTACAATGGGCTTGAAATTTATTTTAGGATAGAAAATGTTCAACCTTCTTCCTTATTTGATTCCATAGGGAATCCTTTAAGTGGAGAGCGTATAGCCACGGGCCAAGGTATCCAGTTTCAGAAAGATTGCCCTTTTAAAAGTGGAAATCTTTTTGGATTTTCTCTCTTTGGAAATCGCATGCTTCCCTACTTTTACTACCATTTATTCTGGGATGCCCAAGCCCCCTGGAGACCTATTTATGGAGGAGAATCTACGCAGGCAGCCTATCTTCATAAGTTTTTAGATACTCGGAGACTGGATGGATATATGGGTGTTTCGAACTATCTTCAAGATTCAAATAAAAAGGCACCCCCTCCTGTTCCTGTCAAAGAATTTACACTGTGGTGGGATGGAGGATCGGTTGTTTTAGATATTCCCTCTAATAATTCCGTTACTCCGACTGTCTTTTTGTGGTCTGGAGGAAGAAGAACGGAGGGAGAAACTAGAAATTGTATGGAAGTATTATATCGCGGGACAGAAGAAGAAAAAATGCGACGATGGCATAAATTTGAAAATGTTCCTCTGGGTACTTTTTCTGGATCTGTTACTCCTGTATACCCCGGCTGGTGTTCTTGGTAGTTTTTATTTTTTTTCAGAACAATTTTCTTTTTGAGGATTCGCCGCAGCTTCTTCTGCGCGCCGCTTGGTTTCGAGGGCCTGGCGGACAAGTTTAATTGTGGAAACTTCATAGAGTTCTAAAAGTCTTAGGAGGCTATCGGTCATTTCTTCGGGTTTAAGATTTTTAGAATATATTTCTAGAGCTTTTTGAACAGAGATCCATTTTCCATAATCTCTTTCTAAATATTCTAATTCTATATCTAAAATAGACTTTTCTCTTTCAGTAAGCTGCGAGAGATCTCCTTTTGCCGTATCTAATTTTTTAAATATTTCTTTTAAGCGATCATTAAAATAAGGATCCTCACCTGCATGATAAATGGATTGTTTGGACAGTTTTAAAAATTTAAGACGATTTTCCGGGGTATTGTTTTCAGACTTCCCATCAATAAAGTCGTCATAGTCTTGAAGGACAGAAACCACGTTTCGTGTGATTGCCTCATTTCTAGAAAAAATATTGGGACTAAACTTCCCCAAAGGATGATCTGTATTATAGTTTTTATTAAATTCTATTCGATTGGCTAGCACAGTAATCATTCCTGCGGCTACATCCCCGTACATACTTCCCGTGCTACCGTTCAACCCCTCATTTGTGACTGGATTTTTGTCATGCGTTGACCACGTTTTTCCCCCATCTTTGGAAAATTTAAAAATGGGGTCTGTCACCCCATCATATTCAATCTTTTGAAGATAGCGCGTTTCTTGAGAAGGGGGGGTATAGGAATAAACAGTAATAGATCTTAATTGTTTAGATTCTTTTTCTTCCGCCCAGGAGTAGGAGATTAAGGCTAAAAGTAGCACGGTTGTGATGACTAAAGCTAAGTTTTGAATAAAAGTTTTCATGAGAAATCCTCTTAGTTTATATAAATCTGCAAGAGAGGTGCCACATTAAAAATAGATTAAAATCTAACAAAATCAATAGATTAGGGTTTCTCATCAACCTCTCATCTTGTTTATTTTTTTGTCAAAAGCTTAAAGTCGTGACAACTTCTATAGTTTCTATTATATGAAGAGAGAATTTTTAAAGTCTTGCTGGCAAATAGGAAACTTGGCGATGGAAAGCTATAAACCCCGCCAGATCCGGAAGGAAGCAACGGCAGTAGATTTTTTCAGGTGTCTAAGACAATCTTAGTTGCCAGCAGGTATCCGCAAAGGTAAGATCACTTTTATGTCTTATTTAGTTTTGGCTAGAAAATGGCGTCCTCAATATTTTGAGGAGCTCTTAGGGCAGGAGCACGTCAGCCAAACCCTCAAAAATGCTATTCTGCAAAATCGAATTGCGCATGCATTTTTATTTTGTGGGCCTAGGGGGGTTGGAAAAACATCGGCCGCGCGTATTTTAGCTAAAACGCTTATTTGTCCCAAGTCTAAAGAGGCTAAATCTTGTAATCAATGTTCTGCTTGCGAAGAAATTTCAAAAGGAATTTCTGTAGATGTGATTGAAATTGATGGGGCCTCTAATAACGGCGTAGATTCTATTCGAGAGCTTAGAGATCGTGCGCACTATCTTCCTACCCAGGGACAATATAAAGTCTATATTATTGATGAAGTCCATATGCTTTCCCAAAGTGCATTTAATGCACTGCTTAAAATCTTAGAAGAGCCCCCAGCACATCTTAAGTTTATTTTTGCAACAACGGAAGCTCATAAGATCCCAACGACCATTCTTTCTCGGTGCCAAAGATTTGATTTTAAAAAAATTCCACTCAAACAACTTGAACAACATTTGACTCGAATTTCTGAAAAAGAAAACCTCAAGATTGAAAAAGATGCTCTAATAAAAATCGCCAAAGAAGCGCAGGGAAGTTTTCGAGATGCTCTTTCTCTTTTAGATCAAGCTATTTCTTTTTCTGGTACCACTATAACCCTCAAGGATCTTCAAGAAATTTTAGGCTCCGCACATGAAGAAAAAGTCTTAGAGCTTCTAGAAAAAGTTTTTAAAAAGGAATCTGAAGCTTTAGTAAAGCTCTTGTCTGAAGTCTATGAACGGGGCCAAGACATGAAGCAACTGACTTCACAGATTTTAGAATATGCACGGGTATTGCTTTTGATCAAAGTTTCTTCGTTTGAGGCCATTCAAAAAGAAAATTTTTTAAATCTTACGGATCATGAGCTAGCCAGGCTCAAAGGGCTTTCCGAGCTGCTCTCTTTGGAAGAGATGGAACAGGCCTTCCATATTTTATTTAAAGGAAGTCAAGATATGGTGTTAACGCTTTATCCCCACATGATTTTAGAGACAACGCTTATTAAGCTTTTACAGCTTAAGCCGTTAACTTCTATCGAAAGTTTGTTACAAAAAGTAGAAGCACTTCAAAAATATGTTCCGCCGCAATCTCCGACAACCATGATAACTCCTGCAACATCTCCAACAAGGCCCTTAGGGACTAAAAACTGGAGCCATTTGGTTGAGTTTGTTAAAATTCAAAAACCATCCTTGGCCGCTCTTTTGGAACAGTGTTATTTGGTTCAATGGGGAGACTCCAAAATTACCTTGGGTCTTCCCAAAGATTCTGTTTTTCATAAGCTTTTATCAGATCGAGAAAATATCTTTGCTTTTGAGAAGTTAGCCCAGGAATTCTTAAATACCAAGGTGGCGCTTCTGATTACAGAAATAGCAACCAAAGGGGATGGGGGACTTACAAATCTGGTTCAAGAAAATGAGCGCCAAATGGAGCAAATCAAAAAAAAGGTTATGCAACATGAACTAGTTCAAGAAGCACAAAAAGTTTTTGATGGAAAAGTTATTGATGTTAAGATTGAAAAAAGAAAGGAGGGGCCTCATGAGTAACCCATTTGGAAATATGGGCAATATGTTAAAACAAGCCCAGCAGCTTCAGTCTCAGATGAAAAAGATGCAAGAAGAGTTAGAACATAAAACTGTGGAAGCTTCGAGTGGTGGAGGCATGGTGACGGTAAAAGTAAATGGACGGCAAGAAGTTTTATCCGTTATTATTGATCCAGAAATCATAAAACAAAACGATATTGAAATGCTTCAAAGTTTGGTCATGGCTGCAATCAATGAGGCACTCAAGCAATCGCAAACAGTGGCTCAAAATGAAATTGGAAAGCTTACAGGAGGATTAAACCTTCCCGGCCTTCTTTAAGAAATGCAAAACCCCCTGGCAAAACTGGTTAATGAGCTTTCTAAACTTCCAGGCATTGGCGAGAGAACAGCTACACGCTTGGCCTTTTATATTTTAAGAGCGCCGAGTCAATACGCTCAAGCCCTTTCTCAGGCTATTTCGGAAATAAAAAATAAAATTAGATTGTGTTCAGTCTGTTTTAATCTTACAGAAGCAGATCCGTGCCAGTTCTGCCAAAATGAGGGACGAGACAAAGCCCTTTTGTGTATTGTCGAAGAGCCACAAGATCTTTTAGCTATTGAAAAATCTGGAACCTTTCGGGGAAGGTATCATATTCTTCATGGCGTGCTTTCCCCTTTAGAAGGAATTGGGCCTGAACAGCTTAAAATTAAGGAACTGTTGCGACGGCTTCAAGATTCTTCAATTCAAGAAATTATTTTGGCTACGAATTCTTCTGTAGAAGGAGAGGCTACGGCTTTATATCTGGTTAAGCTTCTAAAACCATTTGCTTTAAAACTGACTCGAATTGCTCATGGCATTCCTATGGGAGGAGACTTGGAATATCTTGATGTGATGACCATTGGGAGTGCCATTGAAAATCGAGTCGTAGTTTCGTAGAATAACCCTATGTCATTTGTGAACTATGCCACCCGAGAGATTAACTGCAAACTAGTTTACTATGGGCCGGGGTTAAGTGGAAAAACCACGAATCTTCAATATATTTATGCAAGAACCAATCCTCAAACCAAAGGGAAAATGGTGACTTTAGCCACAGAAAACGAACGAACACTTTTTTTTGATTTTTTGCCTTTGGCCATTGGGCCTATTCGAGGATTTAATGTGCGTTTTCATTTATATACGGTCCCTGGGCAGTCTTATTATGATGCCAGTCGAAGGCTTATTTTAAAAGGGGTTGATGGAATTATATTTGTGGCGGATTCGCAGCTTCATCGGATGGATGAAAATTTAGAAAGCCTCTCAAATTTAAAAAATAATTTATCAGATCAAGGATACGATTTTAAAAATATGCCTCATGTGCTTCAATATAATAAGCGTGATCTAGCGAATGCTGTTCCTATTTCAGAGCTTCATAAGAGTTTAAATCCCGATGAAGCCCAAGAATTTGAAGCTGTGGCGATGCAAGGGATCGGTGTTTTTGAGACACTCAAGGCCGTTTCAAAACTTATTTTGCTTGCGTTAAAAGGGGAAGCTTCTTAGCCCTGGCTAGCCGTAGCATTCCTTGACAAAGAAAACCCTTTTGACTACTGTTTTTCACTCGTAATAAAAATGCTCCCCGGTAGCTCAGTTGGTAGAGCAGTTGACTGTTAATCAACGGGTCACAGGTTCGAGTCCTGTCCGGGGAGCCAATTAAAATTCACTAATATTTGACATTTTTCAGTGAATTTAGTATAATTTATTATAATATTCACTAAAATTATGCCATTAACTAATCCCATCAAAAAAAGACTC
>JACPSU010000188.1 GCA_016193105.1 Deltaproteobacteria bacterium
CAGGTTATTCAGCCAAGCGTCAGTGAAGATTTTAAACTGCTCATTGCTCGATTTGCAGCTGAGGAAGTTGTCGTAGCACTCCAAACAGAAAAGTCCGATCCTCAGGATATTAAAATTTTAGAGGACTTCTGGAGTGATATGGAAAAACTTCGAGCTCCTATCGTTGAAGAGCCTGTGGCAGAGGGGGGAGCTGATGCTGAATTGGTCGATACTCTTACTTTTGATTATGTATTAAAAAATTTAAATGATCCCAATAATAAGTTGTTACATCATATGCTGGTCAAAATAGGGCCGGCATGCCTTCCTGTGTTATTTGATATTTTGGGTATGGATGGGCAAGATTTAGCACATGAGAAAATCTATCGTATTTTAACGGAGATGGGAGAGCCTGCTTTTCCTGCGATAGCAGAATTTGTAAACTCTCCACAAAATTCATATCTTTCTAAAGGTGTGGTTGCAAGGCTCGTCAAAATTGTTGGTAAAGTAGATCTTCCCAATGCTTCAAAAGATGCTTCTGGTAAAGAAACCGATTCATCTCGGGTCAGAAGGATTATTGAAGAATTAGAGGAAGAGGATGGGGAAGATTCAGAAGAATGACGCCGTCACTAGAAACCCCGTAAAATTTAATTTTCTTGACACAGGTAGTGTGAAACAGTAAAAATTAAGGTAAATGAACAAGTCGCAACTTATTGAAAAGATTTCTGAAAAAGCCAATATTACCAAGAAAAAGGCAGAAACAGTCGTCAACATCGTATTTGATTCTATGGCACAGGCCTTAACTTCCAATGATCGTATTGAGATTCGAGGCTTTGGAAGCTTTGTGAACAAAGAATACGGTGGCTATCAAGGCCGAAATCCTAGAACGGGCGAAACTATTTCTGTGACTCCTAAAAAACTTCCTTTCTTTAAAGTTGGAAAAGAACTTAAAGAAATCGTAGATAAAGAAAAAGAGAAAAAATAATTTACTTTTCTGGTGTGGGAGCTTGGGTCGGCGCCCCTTGCTGGGGTGTGGTTAATTTTTCAACCTTTGAATCCAGGTACACAATCCTTCCAATACGATAGAGCAGGGCTTTTTCTGTGAGATAATCTGTCTCCGTAGGTTTCCAGTCTTCTAAAAATCCAGGGCTAATATAGGTTTCTTTGGCAACACGAACCTTGACTAACGAAGTCCCTTTTTGAGTTGTGGTAGGGATGAGCTTTAATTGAAGCTTCCATTTTATTTCTTTCTGAAACTTTTCTCCTCCTGAAGTGTAAAATTCTGTTCTAGAATAGCCTGTCAAAAAATCTGTTTGAATCAGCCCTGCATCTTTATTAGAAAAAGTGATTTTATACTTGGACAAAGCTTTTGAGGAGGCATTCCAAACAGAGTCATAAGAGGCTCTATACTCTCCATAGAGGGCATCAATGGGAGAGGCAGGGGGTTTGGGACGTGTTGCGCAGGATGTGAAACTTAGAATCAGAATGAAGATACTGAAATATTTCATTCCAAAGCTTTAGCCAGTTTTAAAAAATTTTGTGAAAAATGGGATAGCCCCAAGCTCAAAGTTGCATCATCCAGATTATTATAATCAAAAGCATAGTTTTTCTCGTTAAGGCCCAGGATATTTAAAGACCATTCTAATTCTTCCTTAGGTTGTAAGGCTGGAGCTTGAGAAAGATTTCTAGGAAGAACAGGAAGCGTAAACTCTGTCAGTGAAGAAGGGGCGACCACCGTCCACCATACTCGGGTGTATCCCTTTTGGTCTTCTGTAGAGGGGAGATGGATGCTGACATAAGAAACAGACATTTGTGAAGGGATAGAAGAGGAAGCAGTTCTTTCTTTGTAAGAAAAATGATTCGAGGCTGAATTGATATCCACCAAATTTAAAAATGTATTTAAGTAAATCGTGGTATCTGTTTCTGGCCGCTTCACTACACCCGTAACTGCGGTATCTCTTTTTCGGGTATCTGAGGAAGTTTGGGGGAGATCGGCAGCCACGGCAACCACCATCTCTTGAAAAGGAGGAAAGAGATTAGAGGCTGGCAGGGATTTTAAATTAGCGCTTTTGGCTTTATCTGCGCGTGCACTCATTTTAAAATCTAGGGGGAAAAGAGCAGCGAGTTTTTCTTTAAAGGCAGCAGCTGAAAAATATAAAATATCCATATTGGCTGGAGATTGGGTGACAGAAATAGAAAATTTAGATTTTAAAGTGTAATTTAATGGAACATCCAGCGTGGTAGGGGTAGATGTAGGGACTTTCCAATCTCTGACCAGCCCCAGTTGATTCATAGAAATGAGATTTAATAATTTAGAGATCGGTTGTTTATTGATGAATCCGCTTGCAAAGGACCCAAAGGGGACTTCTCCATTGAGAGCAATCAGATTTTGCTGGCTATCACTCATAAAGGGCATTTGATAGGTGGGTTTTGAAAGATAAACGGGGACAAACCCCCAATAGAGCTCCTCTTGAGAAGGAATGATGAGATTCCCAGGGACTTTCACTTCTTTATAAATCTGAGCTTTGACTAGAGGAGCCATTAATTTTTCAGAGCTGAAATTAAGAAGTGTTAAAATATCGGTAGCGGGAATGAGAATGCCAATTTGAACAACCCCATCTCGGTCTTCCATGTCTGGCCAATTGGTTAGAGTCCCTGTCACGCTCGTTTTGGGATGATCATCCTTGAGTTTAGAAATAGGAATTCGAAGCTCATTGGCTTGGGTTTGAAAAATAGTATATCTGGAATAGGTTTCATGTCCCGCAGTGATGGTGAGGGGGCCTTGGGGAAGTGTAAAGCCATCAAAAGAAGCAATCCCATTTTTGTCTGTCGTCGCCCAATTTTTTTCAAAGGGAGCATTGTCTGTTTCTCCAATCATCACGACTGCATTTTCAATCGGAAGCTGAGTGTCTTGATCATAAACTGTGACTTTTATTTCTCGATAGCCGACGACTTTAAAGAAGGGTTCAAATATTTTATAAAGATTTGTCTTTTTAATTTGAGGGAGAGACGCCTGCGTTGAGGAAGAAACTACGCTTGTAAAGAAAAACACAAAAAAGAATGCCCAAAAGTTCTTTTTCATTTTCTCTCCTTTATAGAAGATTTGAAATGCGTTTTTGTTACACAACCAACGATCGTTTGAAACTATATCGAAATTGACGGCCAATCACAAGGATTTTTTGTTTGAAACTAGCGCGCAGGTGTTGTACGTTTTTGCTCTTAGACGATTTGGCGGTGTAGCTCAGTTGGTAGAGCAGAGGAATCATAATCCTCGTGTCCGGGGTTCGAGTCCCTGCGCCGCCATTTTTTGGTCCATTTTAATAGATATGAAAAATAAAAAAATATTTGTGGCGATGAGTACGTTTGGGGAATATGGGCAGGCACCACTGAAACTTCTTCAAGAGAGTGGTTTTTCATATTCTCTAAATCCTTTAAAGCGACGTCCCAATCCAAAAGAAATTGTTGAGATGGCCAAGGACTGTGAAGGAATTATTGCAGGGGTCGAGCTTTATGATGCAAAAGTTTTAGATCAATTGCCAAAATTACAATGCTTAAGTCGCTGTGGAGTAGGGATCGACAACATTGATCTTGAAAAAGCCAAAGCAAAAAAGATTGCTGTTTTAAATACCCCCGACGTTGTGGTGCAACCTGTGGCAGAGCTCACACTGGCTATGATTTTTGATTTATTGAGGAATGTGACAGCTCAAACGCTTCGGATGAAAGCTAAAAAGTGGGAAAAACAAGCGGGAAGTCTTTTGGGTGGCAAGAAGATAGGAATTTTAGGATTAGGAAGAATTGGAAAACGGATAGCAGAGCTTTTGCGAAAACTAGATGCTGAAGTTTTGGGAGCAGATCTTTATCCTGACAAAGCCTGGGCTGCCACACAAGGGGTAACGCTTTTGTCCATAGAAGAGCTTATTGAAACTTCAGACATTCTTTCCATTCATTTATCTGTTTTAAAAGACAATCCGTTTCAATTGGGCAAAAAAGAATTTTTGAGTATGAAAAAAGGGGCCATGCTAATTAATGTTTCCAGGGGCTCACTTATTGATGAAGATGCTTTATACGAAGCATTAAAAAGTGGACATTTATCTGGCGCAGCGCTGGACGTTTTTCAAGAAGAACCTTATGTGGGAGAATTAACAGGATTAGATAACGTGATTTTAACCCCACACATTGCAACCCTCACAGAGCAATCCCGGCTTCAAATGGAAACCGAAGCTGTCCAAAACCTCATTCGTTATTTTCAAGAGTAAGGGCTTTCAAATCCAAGAGCGGAGCATTTTTTTTCTCATCTCTGGACTAAACTCATTTCCATAGAATCGTAAGAAGAGTGCTTTTCTTAAATTTGCCTGACTGATTCGGTTAGGTTTAGAACAAAGAGAAGCAATGGCTAATTTTCTAGCAGCTTCAAACATTGAAAAGCCCATCATTAAACGTTCTTTTCCAGACTTTTTTTTCATTAGATTTCGTATTTTAGTAGCGATGATTGGATGTGTATCTTTCATGATTTAATCTTTTGATAGGGTTTGTCCAATGCAAGGTCTTTTACCCATTTCTCAATATATTTTAAATCTAAATTTTCAACCCCTTCAAGTAAATTTTGGACATCGCGCAATTGAAAATCAGACATGCTTTCTTTCGCCCAGGATAATTTTGAAATAATGAGATCTTCAGGAGACACAATCCAAAATGAAAATCCTTCCAATTTTACTTTTTTTCTTCGGCTAAATTCTAATTTACGATAGGGTGTTGTTTTTCTAATAATAAAGTCCACCTTGATCACCCAATCATTGTGAATGATATTAAATAATCCTTCATGTTTTAAGGCCTCTAGAATCATTTGTTCATCGATATAGAATTCTTTCTGAAATAGGCTTAAAAGTTTAGGGATATCTGATTTATTAAGTTCAATGACTAAGTCTAAGTCTCGCGTCATTCGAGGTGTTGCATAATAGTTCATGGCAATGGAGCCTGTAATCATATAGCCCATGCCAGCTTTTTCTAATTTTTGAGTTACAATTTCTAAGACTTTTAATTCTGTGTTCATGATCCTTCGTATGCCATACATCTATTGGGCAGGCAATAAGAGGATTTTTTATTACATATTTTGTATCTCATGTGGATTTTATAGTTATAACATATTTATATTATTATATAAAATTATGTATTTACAAAATAAATGCCATGCTTTATACTAAAGATATGCTTAAGGAAGTCTTAAAAGAATTGGATGTATGGGTTCGAAATGAAAATAAAGAGCGTAGCTCTCAAGGCACGCTACTTTTGAGAAAGACCATTATTCGTATTTTGGGGCAGACCGCGCTTTTAGAGGCCAAACTTCAACTTGAAATGGTAGGAACGGTAGATGTGGACGCTTATATTGAAGGAGAGCATGTCGTTCGAAAACAATTTGATGAATTGCTTCAAAAAAGAAAACATCATTTAGATCCTGATTCTGAAAAAGTTTGGATGCCACCTGAAACAGAATATCAGATATTTTATCAAGGGGAGTGCATAGATGGTTTTTTGGCACATCCGGATGATGTGCTCATTTCAAAAGCTTTAAAAGCCCCCGAAAGAAATCGGAGTCTTCTTATTTCTTATTTAGCTCAAGGAGCTTCTAAGAAATTTTTAAAATTAGCTAAAAAATATCATTTAGATTTAAAGAGGTTTATATGAATCAATTAAAGTGGATTCAAGAACAAGCTCAAAAAAAACAAAAAGAATTGAATAGATTGAAAAAGGATATGCGCTATCAAAAAGTGATTGGAAGGCTTGTTTATGAAAAAGTTCTGGTGAGTTCACATGTTCTTCCAGTACGGGCTCTCATTACTGTAGAGGATGCGCTGTGGGTGGGGAATATAGAGCCCAGAGTTTTAGAGCTTCTTCCAGCGGCTTTTTTAAAACATCCAAAAATATTTTTGAGAACAAGTCCTTTGCCAAAAGATTTTATACAAGTGCTTCAGGAAATTAAAAAAGGGAAAGCTAAAACTTCTTTTCATGGAATTCCAGCAGATCGCTATGAACCTTGGGTGAAAAAGATTGGTAGAAAAGGAAAATATCCTACGCTTTTAAAAACATACCGGTTTAATCAAGAAGATTTAAAAATGCTCAATGAATTGCGAAGAAGCTGGAACGTTGATGAAATATCTGTCATTCGAAAAGCATTAAAAGATGCCTTATCTAAATTTTAAAAATCAAACTTCAAATAAAAATGCACCGTTTTGGTTTGGGTGATCATGTCTCGAGCTTTTGCAGGATTAAAAAACTCTGTAATTTCCTTGGCCACTTGGTCATTGTCTACTTGATAGGAGAGATGGAGGGAGGGGCCAAAGTTAAAAGGTTTTCCTCTTCTCTCATCCAGTATTTCAGAGGCAAGTTGAGTTTCTTTTTGATCCCAGAGCCGATATTCAATGCCCACATGAGTCCCCCAACTTTTTGGGGTAGGATCAAATTCATTTCGATGAGTTGAAGGAAAGTTCCCCTTAAATTGTTCCAATTTATGATTAGCGACATAGCCTCCGCATTCAAAAATAAGATCATCTTGTTTTTGGATAGAAGAGATAAGTTCACAGGAAGCTTCTACTGTAAAGCTATCCACCTCTCGCTCATTGATTGAGCTTTTCTTAACGAGAGTTGAACGATCTAGTTCTGTAGGGATTTTATAGAAGTCATAACTTCCTGTTTGAATATATTCTCTTCCGTCTCTCCCTCGAGTTTTTTGATATCCCATGTTTATAAGATCCTGAGCATGTTGTTGCCCTGCTTTGATCGCTTCTGTTTCTTGTTGGTAGTGCTCAGCGTCCATTTTTTTTGATTCATCTTGCCATTCTTGAGAGGCATCAGAGATAGTCAAATCATTTACTTTGATTGTTTTTGCTGCATTATTTCCTCCTATATTCCAATAGGCGTTGATGTTGATATTTAAATTTTTTGTTGAAAAAGGTTGGATGTTGCAGGCTAGTCCCGTATTAAACCAGCTCTTGTATCGTTCCTTTTTAGCCTCATCTGAGGTGTTATCAGAAATATTTAAATAGGGGCCAAGCTTTACCTTTGAGGACAAAAGAGGAATGATGGGGTATCGGCCCCCTAAGACTTTGATCTTTTGGCTATCTAAATCTTTGTTATTAGAGATATCAAAATCCCCTTTGAGTATATAGGCTGAGATCCCTCTTGCTCCATCACAGCTACAAGATCCACGTTCAAAACCAATTCCTTGAACAGAAACATTTATAATCGGTTCATTGTTTTTGATTCCGGCTCCGACTCCCATCCGAATAAAATGAAAATCTGATGAAGCGTGGTCGTTTGAAATGACTTTTTTGGGTTTGGGTTCTTCTTTAGGTTTGAC
>JACPSU010000189.1 GCA_016193105.1 Deltaproteobacteria bacterium
CGACAAGCGGTAAGTCACAAGGCTTTGGACCTTGCATTCGCAGGTTCGAATCCTGCCGCCCCAGCCAATTTTTAGGATAACCCAAATTTATGGATAGTGGACAATTAAAAATTTTTTCTGGGAATTCTAATCCTGCTCTGACAATGGAAATTTGTCAGTTCTTAGAAATTCCCATGGGTCAATGCGAGGTCAAACGTTTCAGCGATGGGGAAATTTTTGTCCAGATTGAAGAATCTGTCCGAGGACATGATGTCTTTGTTGTTCAATCCACATGTCCCCCTGTCAATACCAATCTCATGGAACTTTTGATTATGATCGATGCTTTAAAGAGAGCCTCGGCCAATAGTATTACGGCTGTCATTCCTTACTACGGCTATGCAAGACAAGATCGAAAAGTCGCCCCAAGAACTCCCATTACTTCAAAGCTTGTGGCCGATCTCATTGTGGCCAGCGGTGCAAATCGTGTGATCAGCATGGAACTTCATGCAGGACAAATTCAAGGATTTTTCAATGTTCCTTTTGATCACCTCTACTCTTCTCCTGTGATGATTAATCATATTCATGATCAACTTGGAGAAGGAGATCATCTGGTCATTGTCGCCTCCGATGCCGGAGGGGTGGAACGCGCCAGAGCCTATGCCAAGCGCCTCAATGCAGGACTTGCGATTATAGATAAGAGACGCACCGGCCCCAACCAGGCCAAAGCGATGAATCTCATTGGAGAAGTTCAAGGAAAAACAACGATTATCGTCGATGATATTATCGATACGGCCGGCACACTGACGGAGGCTGCGCAAGTGCTTCTTGACAAAGGAGCTGCTCATGTGTTTGCTTGTGCCACACACGGAGTTTTTTCCGGGCCTGCATATGAAAGAATTACAAAAGTAGGCTTTGAAGAAGTGCTTGTATCAAACTCTATTCCTTTAAGAGAAGAGTTTCGTACGAATAAAAAAATAAAAGTATTATCGATTGCTCCTCTGTTAGGAGAAGCAATTAAACGTGTACATAACAAAGAATCTGTAAGTAGCCTTTTTATTTAGGGGTCGCCGACCCAAGGGAGGAAAACATGGCACAAGTTGAACTTAAAGTCACAGCTCGGCAAACATCTGGAAAAGAAGCCAGTCGAAAAACCAGAGCTCAAGGACTGATCCCAGGTATTATTTATGGGAAAAACAAAAAAAATATTCCTATTTCTTTAAATCCACTTGCTCTTAAAAAAGCTCTCATCAAAGGAGGAGGCGCCAATACTCTCTTAACTCTTCTTGAAGAAGGAACGAAATCTTTTGGAAAGAAAACCGTCATTGTAAAAGATCTCGCAAAAGAACCTGTCCAATTCCAATACCTGCATGTCGATTTTTATGAACTGGATTTAAAACAAACTGTGAATATCAAAGTTCCCCTTCATTTTGTCGGAAAAGCAGAAGGGCTTACTCAAGGAGGAATTGTTCAACCTGTTCTTCGAGAAGTAGAGGTAAAATGCTTGCCCAATGCCATTCCTGCTCACATTGAAATAGATGTTACTCCTCTTAAAGTGGGAGATGCTTTCCATATGTCCGACTTAAAAACTAAATTTCAAGGGAAAGATTACGAAATTGTTTTTTCTCATGATGACACGGTTGTAACCGTAGCCATTCCTAAAGAAGAAGTGAAGAAAGAAGAAGTGGCGGCTACACCTGAAGCTGCTGCCGGCGCTGCCCCAGCAGAAGGAGCTGGAGCACCTAAGGCCGGGGAATCCAAAGAAGCCAAGGGGGCTCCTGCCAAAGCTACTCCAGGCAAAGAAGAAGCACCTAAGAAAAAGGACGAAGGGAAAAAATAGTTTTTGATTCTCGTCGTTGGACTAGGAAATCCGGGTCACCAGTATCACAACACGCGTCATAATATTGGTTTCTTAGCCTTAGACTTTTTTTCCAAACAACATTCTTTCGAACTTACAACATCAAAGTTTAACTCTCTCTGTTGCCAAACCACTCTCTTCAATAAAAAGATTCTCTTTATTAAACCCCAAACTTTTATGAATCTAAGTGGCCAGGCCGTACAACATTTTTGCGAGTTCTATAAAATTCCTTATCAAAAGATGATCATTTTGCATGATGATATTGATCTTCCTTTTGAAACGATCCGGAAAAAGGCCAAAGGAGGCCATGCAGGTCATAATGGGGTGAAATCTATCATGGAAACTTTAGGCACAGATCAATTCGTACGACTTCGGTTGGGGATAGGACGTCCTTTTGATACGACAGATGTTTCTGATTATGTTCTCAGTCAATTTACAGCTCAAGAAAAAGAAAAACTTCCTGCACTTTTAGAAAGAGCCTCTGAGCTCCTCGAAAAAACGCTTGTTGACGAGGAAATAGAGGATGATATAGGGTAATCCCTTAACGTCATGAAACCCTTGCTCCTTTTCTGATAAAGGGGCTTTAAACCATAAGGAGTGCACACGATGACAACGAACTATGAAACGGTCTATATTACAGACCCCAATATTTCTGAAGCAAAATTAGGAGAACTCAACACAAAGCTTTCAGAAATCGTTAAACGCTTTCAGGGAAAAGTAAATGGGATCGAAGACTGGGGTAGCCGCAGACTGGGGTATGATATTAAAAAACAAAACACAGGTCATTATGTTCTTTTTCACTTCACCGCTGAATCTGGAGCGATTGCAGAAATTGAACATACTTTGAAACTACGTGATGACATTCTCAAACAAATGACCATTCGCTTAGAAGAAAAGGAAGGAAAAAAAGATGAAAGAAGATAATAAAAGAAGAAGAAAAAAGATTTGTCGTTTTTGTGCAGACTCTGAACTCATCATTGACTACAAAAACCAACAACTGCTTGAAAATTATGTTACCGAACGAGCAAAAATTGTCCCAGGTCGAGTCTCTGGCGCTTGCGCGTTTCATCAACGGAAATTAACCCTAGCTATTAAACGCGCTAGACACATCGCTCTTTTACCCTATGCGCTAGCAGAAATGTAATCCATGAATTTTTCGATCCAAAACTTAAGGCAAACCATAGAATCTTTAGGACAATTCTTACTCCTTCCTTTCTTATCTTTGCTTTTTTTCCAAAGCCATCTTTTGATCTTCTTGGCTCCCCTGCCTTTAATGTACGGATTTAAAAAACATGGACGACGGGGTGGATATTTACTTTCTTTTCTGGCTTTAGGACTCGCTTTGGTGACGGGGTCTCCAACCACCTTTTTAATTTTTCTTTTAACGACTCCTTTGATTGCTCTTCTCTTTTGTGAGCTCTCTGAGCTGAAGCTCCCCCTGGATCAGTTAATTCTTAGAACGACTCTCCTTTTGATCCTTTTTTATGGTGCTGTTTTAGGATTTGTGTCTAAAGGACAGTTCTATACTTTTCTTCATGGGCATGCCGTTCAACATCTGCATTCTCTTCCTCAAATTTTAGATCAGAATGTTGCTTCTTTCTCATCTTTTAAGAAGCTCAATCCTTCTCAATTTGATCAACTCAAAGAAAAACTAGTGACGGTGGCACAAACGGCTGATGCCATTTCGGCCACCTGGATTCAAGAAAAACTTTTTGGATATGTCGTCAGTGGAATTTTACTTACCCTTTGGTTAGCTACACTTTTCCTTCGCTTCTTTCGTATTTCTATAGGGCGCACCTCTTCGGGTCGAGAAGATCTAACCAAATGGAAAGCTCCAGATCATTTGATATGGTTTTTTATCGCCTCTTTTTTCCTTAATGAAATTACAGTTCCTATTATAACACCCGTAGCTCGAAATATTTTTACCATTCTTCTGGTTATTTATTTTTTACATGGAGTGGCTATTGCTGCTTTTTATTTCTCACATAAAAATTACACATCGTTTCAAAAAGCGCTGGGATATGTACTCCTTGTTCTCTTTCCTTTTTTACCAGCCTCTTTTGGACTCTTTGATCTTTGGATTAATTTCAGAAGTCATATTGGAAAGCAAAATAAAAAACCGGTTTTAAAACCTAAACTTTAAGGGAGGGATGATCCATGAAAGTCATTTTAAAAGAAGAAGTTGCAAAGCTGGGACAGCCTGGGGATGTCGTGAACGTCAGCGATGGATTTGCGAGAAATTATCTTTTCCCACAAAAAAAGGCTCTCCTAGCAACTCCGGAAAATATTAAAAATATTGAACAACATAAAAAGAGCATCCTAAAAAAACTTTCTCAACATAAGGGACAATTTGAAGAGTTGGCTAAAAAACTCTCTGAATTTACCTGCACGGTCACGAAAAAAGTGGGCGCAAATCAAAAGCTTTTTGGTTCAGTAACAAGCCAAGATATTCAAAAAGTGCTCTCACAGCATGGATTTCATCTTGATAAACGCACCATTGAACTTGAAGAGCCTCTGAAGGCAATTGGAAATTTTCAAGTTCCCATTAAACTTCATCCTGAAGTTATCGCAACGATTACAGTTACCGTTAAAGCAGAGGAATAATAAAACGTATGGCCGGGCCCTCCCCTTCCGATGTAACGAAGGTTCCACCTCAAAATGTTGAAGCAGAGCAGTCTGTCTTAGGCGGTATTTTACTTGAAAATGAATCCTTATATAAAGCATTAGAATTTTTAACAGAACAGGATTTCTACAAACCTTCACATCAAAAAATATTTAGAGCCCTCATTTCTCTTTCTGAACGAGGAGAGCCTGCAGATCTTGTCACACTCACTCAAGAACTTAAAACCATGGGGCTTTTAAATGAAGTAGGCGGATCGAGCTACCTAGCATCTCTCATCAACAATGTCCCTACCGCCGCCAATGTTCTGTACTACGCTAAAATTGTTCGAGAGAAAGCTTTGCTAAGAAACCTAATCTCTGTAGCTACTGAAATTGTTTCTAAAGGCTATCAAGAAGGAGGGTCTGATTTAGACTCTCTACTCGATACTGCCGAACAATCTATTTTTAATGTTTCTAACCGACGGTACAAAGCGGGATTTACCCCTATTCGAGAAATTGTAAAATCGAGCTTTAAAGTGATTGAACACCTGTACGAAAGAAAAGAAAGCATCACGGGTGTTTCCAGTGGTTTTGAAGAATTGGATCGATTGACTTCTGGATTTCAGGCATCAGATCTCATTATCGTTGCTAGCCGCCCTTCCATGGGAAAAACAAGTTTTGCGTTAAATATCGCACAGCATGCGGCGATTCAGGCAAAAGTTCCATCTGCTTTTTTCTCTCTTGAAATGTCAAAAGAACAACTGGTCATGAGGATGCTCACTTCTCTTGCAAAAGTCGACGCAAGTCGCCTTCGTATTGGAAGACTCCAAGAAACAGATTGGCCCAAACTCACAAAAGCAGCAGGACAGCTTTCTGAAGCTCCTATTTTTATCGACGATACTTCGGCCTTGTCTGTCCTTGAAATTAGAGCCAAGTGTCGACGCTTACTCGTAGAACATAAAATTGGACTCGTTGTTGTAGACTATTTACAACTCATGCGAGGCCTCTATTACTCGGAGTCTAGAGAAAAAGAAATTTCTGAAATCTCTCGAGGACTCAAAGCTCTGGCCAAAGAGCTTTCAGTTCCTGTGATTGCCCTTTCCCAGCTGAACCGCGCCGTTGAAAACAGAAACGACAAACGCCCCCAAATGGCAGACCTTCGCGAGAGCGGAGCTATTGAACAGGATGCAGACATCATTGGATTTATTTATCGAGACGAGGTTTACGATAAAAATAGTGATTGGAAAGGGACTGCGGAATTTATTGTCTCTAAACAAAGAAATGGCCCCACGGGGGTTGTTCGTCTAGCCTTTTTACAGCAATACACTACCTTTGAAAATTTAGCCCGCGCCACCGAATAGTCTGGCACACCTTTTGCTACTTTAATCTTACGATGAAGTTTTCTAAGCTTTTCATAGGACTTTTAGGCCTAGGGTGCGCTTTTTTGTCACTGCTGTCTAGCACTTCTACAGTCTGGGCACAAGAGGCTCGCCATAGCACTCGCTTTCACATGAGGGTCTATGAGTACGATTTTTTCCCCAGCGGCTCCACAATAGGTAAACCTGGCAATGGGGTTTATGATAATTGGGTCTATTTTTCTTACAACAACCAAGTTCTAAAAGAAGAATACGACTTTAACGAAGATGGTTTTATAGACAGGACTGTAGAATGGGTTCGAATTAAAAAAGTAGTCATTGAAACTGAAGATAAGAATTTTGATAAAAAAGTGGATATTCTTCTTTTTGACTTTTCACCTTTTGCGCTCAATACGACTACATACAAATATGAGTTTAGAGATACCAACTATGATGGGTATTATGATACCTTTTTTATTCATACTCCTACTATGATTGCTCAAAAAGAGATTCATGAACCTATCGACACCTCTATTCAATTTTTGATTCAAACGCTTGAAAAAACAGGGCTCAATGAAGAAAAAATTTTTCCTTTAGGACAAACCTTTTCAAAAATGGCAGAAATTCAAACGCTGCTACTTAAGAAAAAATGGGATTTGTTCTTTCAAAAAACAAGAGAGTATCTTGATTTACCTTCCAATGACATTCTCCCTGTAACATTTCAACTCATGACAGAAGACCAAATTCAAAACAATCCTGGAATGATCGCCAAAGCAAAAGATTTTAAATATCTTTTAATTAATCCTCACATAACCAAAGATTTTGATACATGGCTCTGGGCCATCGATCATGAAATGCTTCGGTTCATTCGAGAACAAAGAGTATTTGAAGACCTCAAAAAACAAGAAAAGAGCGAAGTCACATGGGATCAATTGGTTCAATATCATCTAGATCTGGTCAATGGGACTGATAATGGCGTTTTGTACGATTTGTTTAAAAATCCCGTTCCTTCTTCTTTTTATAAAAAATTTAAACAAAGCGTACAGGCCACGCCTCTTTTTGATGAACTAGAAACACACCTTTATTCTTATCAAAGGAGAAATTATTATCACCTCTATATCCTGATGAAATACCCCTCCTACTCAAATCAAATTTTTATGCGTGCTGCTTATGAGATCATCCATGAAATGGGGCTGGCTATCCCAGACCGATATAGCAAAACTCTTTCTGAAGTCAAAAAAATCCTGCCTATCCTAAGTAAACTCCCCGAAGCAGAAGTCACCCAACTCAAAAAAAATATTCGAGGAACTCTTTCCAAAACTCCCTAACGCCTAAGAGTTAATTTTAAACTTAATAAAATACTCTTTTAAGTGTTGCAAAAATTCTTCAATATCTTTCCGACAGAGTGCGCCGATATTTGCCAATCTAAAGGTACCCTCTTTTGTGCCTTTACCTGGATAAATCGTAAACCCTCGTTCATAAAGGTAGTCATGCATGTCATTAAAATTATACTTTGGGTCTTTTGGATTTAAAATAGCTGTAAGTAGTTTAGAATGATGCTTTTCTCCTACTAAAAAATGAAACCCCATTTTTTTCAAACCTATGATCAAAGACTTGTACAACTCCGAATAGCGATTGAAACGTCCCTCTTCCGTTTCTTCAAAATATTCATCAATAGCCTTTCTTAATGCATACAAAACCTGCACGGGAGGTGTAAACTGAAACTGCTTTTGCTCTTTTTGAAAAATATAATTTTCATATAAATTAAAGTAATAGCTTTTTGGATTTAAATTTTTTATCTTTTCTAAAGATGCACGCTCACCAATGACAAAACTCAATCCCGGCATTCCTTGAATACATTTATTAGATGAAGAAATGAGATAGTGGATCTTGTTTTTTTGAACATCCATGGGAATCCCTGCATAAGAAGACATAGCATCTATGATCACTGTCTTCTTATATTTTTGCGCTATATCTGAAATTTCATTTAATGGGTTTAAAATCCCAACCGTCGTTTCATGGTGAACAAAAACAACGGCTGAGATGCTGTCTGTATTCTGCTCCAATAAAGATTCGTATTGGATCAGATCAACAGGCTCTCCCCACTCACAGTTTAAATCAATATGAGATATTTCAAATCGATCACAAATATTTTGAATCCTTTTTCCATACGCACCATTATTTATAACTAAAAATGATTTATTTTTTTCATAAAGTGAAGTCAGGCATGCTTCAACAGCACCTGTTCCAGAGCTTACAAATAAAACACACTCATGAGTTTTTTCTCCATGGACAATCTTAACTAAATCTTGCCGCACACTGTCCATTAAGATTCCAAACTCTTTCTCGCGTGGACAAATATCAGAAACAAGTAGGGCCTGCTTCACCGCGTCTGAAGTTGTCAAAGGCCCAGGGTTAAGTAAAACAGTTCTTTTTATCGATTTGGAGATTTCAGACATCAGAGTACCCCTACACTACGACTTATAAATTGAGAAAACCGTTGCGCAACCTCTTCTGGAGAGATTTTAGGACGTCCCAAGTTTTTTGGAGAACCCTTTTTAATTTTAAGTTGTATAAAAGTAGGACCGTCCTGTTTCATGGCTACAGCAACATAGTCTTTAAAGAAGCCTAAATGGTCTGTTGAAAAAACATGTCTATAGCAAAAACCTTTTGCTACCGTCGAAAAAGATAGTGACGAAGAGACGGTACTTTGTCCACCGGTAGAATCATGCGCCTCATTATCTAATAGAATATGGATTAAATTCTTTGGGGAATATGCTCCTACGGTTGCCATAGACCCTGTTCTCATTAAAAGGGCACCATCTCCATCAATGACATAAACTTTAAGCTTTGGTTTGGCATAGGCAATACCAAACCCCAGTGGCAACGCACACCCCATGGAACCCACCATATAAAACTGATTTGGAAGATCTCCAAGTTCATAGAGTTCTCTTCCTGTTTTTCCAGTTGTAGCCACAAAAATTGTTTTACGATCGGCATAAGACTGAAGGACGCCAAGTGCTTCTGTTCGAGTATATCTTTTGTCTCTATCTAAACTAAATCTTTCTTCATGTTTTACATTAAACTGGGATTTCAGACAGGGTCCTTGAGATTTTAAATCATAAGGAGCCACATCATTTTTTTTCATCACAAAAAAATAGGGCTTCTTTTCTTTGTCCATGTATGCGACAGCCTGATCTAATGCCTTCTCGATCGCCATTTTCTCATTTGGAAAATACGCCCACGAAATTTGCATCGTATTGAGCAAACTCTCTGTAATAGTTCCCATGAGTTTATGTTGAGGCTCATCGCTTTCGCCATGGGGGTCTCCCCTAAGTGTTGTAATCACAAGCATAGGAATTTTAAAAATAGCCGTGAGAGATGTTAATGGATTTACAGAATTTCCAAGACCTGAGTTCTGATACATAACCACGCTACGTCGCCCAGCTAAAGTAGCCCCTGCAGCTATGGCAATAGCATCCCCCTCATTGGTCGCATCTACAAAGTCAAACTCAGGATGATCAATGACATAATTAATAAAAGGACTTAGATAAGAACAGGGAGTTCCTGTAAAAAAATTAAATTTACGTTTTAAACACTGTGATAAAAAATCTTGAGCCTCAATCATGGTCAGCCTCTAAAAGGAAAACCCGACTCTTAAATCATGTAGGCTATCAATATCCAGCCAGTGTCCGTCAGTATAAAGAACCCGAATATCAACCTGATTCTTGAGTAGTTCTTGAAACAAATGATGCATTTTAAGTTTATTAAAGGTTTCTTGTTGTGATAACTTTTTAATGGCTTTAACAATCTCGATGGATCCTGCGGGAGTTGATTTCATTAAACCAATCCATTCTCCATGAAAATCTTGATCCCTTGTGTATTTGGAAAACTGAATGCGTTTTAATAAAGGAACGGATTCATCATACTTTTTTGAGTAGGGCTTTGAGCATGCCACAAAATCACCTTCATGATTTAAGGTGCGCCTGGTTTCGTCTGCATCCACAACAATAACAAGATCGCCTTCTTCTTCTAAAAGTTGTATTAAAATATGCTTTCTAAAAAGAATATCTCCGTATGAAATGATACAATAACCTTCAATTTTTTCCTGAGCTAAATAAAGCGAATAGAGTTCATCCGTCGTTTCATATAAATCATTGTCATAATAAGTAATGTTTTCAAATTGAAATGCTTCTTTCTTATATCCACGAACGAGGGATACATCCTTCACTCCTTGATCCCGGATAAAATCCATCACTCTTTCAACTGGAGACCTCCCATTAATACGAACCAAGGCTTTTGGTTTATCTTCTGTTAGTCCTCCAAGTTCTTTGCCCCGTGAAGCAGCCAAAATAATTGTTTTCGTTTCGTCAGCATTATCTGTTTTAAGATATTTTTTCTCAGCAAGTCTCAGTTCCTCATCATTTTGAAGTCGAAAAACTTCATTCACGCTTGCAATTTTGTCTTCTACTTCGAGAAGACTCTGAGTGCTGTGAATTTTTTTTGCAGTCGTCTTCATAGCTGTAATGGCAGAGCGCATCAGGTGATTCGCCCAAATGATAAGACTGATATGATGATCACGAAACACTTGCGTTGGGGTGGAGTAGTATTTTGTGGGTACAATAATAATGGGGCATTGATTTTTCCACGCTCTTGCAAAATCTAATATCTGATCTGGTCTTGATAATTTACTATGTATTAAAACTGCATCGGCACCTGCTTCATAGTAAGCTTGGGCTCGCTTCAAAGCTTCTTCCAATCCCCATCCAGCAATAAAAGCTTCAATTCGAGCAATAATACAAAAATCTTCATCTGTCCGGCTGTCAATTCCGGCTTTAATTTTCCCACTAAACTCTTCTATTTCAGCTAAAGGTTGCTTTTCTCCTCGTATAAAACTATTGGTTTTAGGAAACACCTTGTCTTCAATACAAACCCCAGCCACCCCTCTTTGCTCAAGTTTTTTGACCAGTCGTCGCATATTATTAAAGTTACCGTACCCTGTATCTCCATCAAGCAAAATAGGCAGCGTTGTAGCATCACTCATGTACTCAGCAACTTCTAAAACTTGCGTCCAACTTGCTTCATTGTTGTCTCGCAGCCCCAGAGAAGCACTGATGGAAAGTCCACTTCCCCAAATTCCCTTAAAACCAGCTTCTTCAACTATTTTGGCCGATAAACCATTATGCGCCTCCATCAGAAACTCAAGTTCAGAGCTTTGTAATAATTTTTTAAGTTGTGTCGTTTTCTTCATAAAAGGTCCGCCATCTGTAATCCAACATAAATAGCCAATCCAAGAATAAATACACCACAGATGTGATTAATCCTATTTAAAACTTTTACCGTTACTTTTCGTGTGTATTTTTTCATCAATGAAGCCAAGGTATAATACCACAAAGCAGAGCCACAGCCAGCTCCCAATGAGATAACCACATAGTTTAAATTCGTATCCGGGAATAATTCAAACGACTTTAGAGTTGCCCCAACGGCTGAAATCGTTGCAATTAGAGTTGGGTTTGTCATATAGAGAACAAGCCCCAAAATAAAGAAAGGGGTAAGATTTTTATTGGAAGGAATCTCCAAAGAGTTGGGATTCATGTCCATGGGCTTTCTTAAGAGTTCAATCATCCCAAATCCCAGAAGGATGAAAACTCCGATAATTTTGAAAATAAGCTTCGTATGAGAAGAAAAAGTGAAATAGGATAACCCAAAAAAAACAATAAGAAAATAAACTAAATCCATAAAAGCCCCACCTGCACCCACTGCAAAAGCAGGCCGAAATCCATTTTTTAAAACTACCTTCACTACAGCAAGATTTATGGGCCCCACAGGGATACCAATGAAAAAGCCAAGAAGGATGCCAATCAGAAAAATAATCATAGGATAGAAGAATAAGCAGGAGAAGCTCTCATAACTTTCTTGTTAATTTGAGATTGAAAGAATATCACAAACAAAAACCATATATTTCCAAAAACAAGAACATAAAAAAAGAAAATCATAGGCTTAAATAATCCAGCAGCTAAAACAAGAAAAGCAATGTGCGCACTGGGGCCGATCAAACCCCATAAACGCATCGCTTTCACATTTTCCTTACAATAGATTTGTGAGTTTAGAGAAACTTCTTGGAATTGAAATAAGTTTTGAATTTTAGAATATAGAACATAGATAGCTATGGAGATCTTATGCCAAAGTTTTTGTTCTGAGTTCTCTGCCGATGAGTACTTCTCAATATCTTTTCTTACAGAATCTTTTTTTCCAGAAACAAAATCTAGGTATTTATTTAGATAAAAATCAAAGAAAATACAATGGGCGATCGTACTAAAACCGGCAAAAATACATAAACCCCACACATTATATTTTACATCCAACCCTGAGCGTAACAGACCGATCGCAAGTCCAACATGTACAGCAATACCAACCACATAATCGACAACACCATCAACCACTCGCCCTAAGGGACTCCCCGTACCTTTAAGCCGTGCTATCATACCATCACAACAGTCTAAAACAGCATACAGCGCATAAAAACAAGCTGCATATCTAAAACTGGCGTAACTTCCCAGCGAGAAAAAGTAGGCTGCCCAAACTCCAGCAACACAGGACAAAAACGAAATCTGATTGGGTGTGAGAGGAAGATAAGACAAAGGCTTTACTAAAATAAATGCAAGAGGCCTGAAAAAAATCATATCCATAGGTTCTTCAACCTTAGGATTTTTTATTGAAGAGATATAATCTTTTATAAGGTTCATCTTTTACAATCGGAAAACAACTGTTTTGCTTTTTCAAAATCTTCTGGCGTATCAATTTCTACCCATAGCCTAGAAGAATTAAAGTGAATATTCATGGGATACTCTTTTAGATATAGGTTTAACAAAGGTTCCCAATTACACTTTAAATTATTATCTTCTTCAAAAAATTGCTCACATGTTTTCTTAAGTTTAGATAAGGACACACTTGAAAATTTCAAAATACCCATCGCTTCACCCGAAAATCGATAATACTTTAGTTCTTGTTTTAAAATAGCCCGTTTATCTACGAACTGTCTCACTAAATTATTCTGATCGACAAGAATTTTTGTGGCTTCAAGATCATCTATGGCACATGCTCCACCTAAAACACTGTTTTCGTGGTTATCTGCTATAAAGTTTGAAAGAATGCTCTTCTCATAAACTAAATCTGTATCAAATATAAGAACGTTTTGATCTTCTACATCTCTAATTCCAAGATATAAAGAATAGGCATTCCCTCTTTCCCTATATTGCTTGCAAAAAATATGGGTAATATCAAAATTGCTTTCAAGCTTTTTAAGATAAGCTTGAATGAGCTCACTTTTATAGCCGGTTACAATCCTCACCTCTTGAATATTGTTTTCCTTAAGAAAGCTAAAATGTCTCTCAAGAAGAGTTTGATCACAAATTCTGAGTAGGCTTTTAGGATCCTGGGTAAGCTTAGAAATACGGGCACCATACCCTGCCGCTAAAAAGACTGCACTATGAGGCTTTCCAAATGACATTACAAAACACTAACATAAACTATTCTTGAAACCAAAAGCAATCCAAAATAGGATGATTACGATGGAAGAGTTGGTTTCTTCCACTTAAAAAATCCGGAGCAGCCTTAAAACTGATCCGGATTTTTTGTTTTTAGAGCTATTTATCTTTTATCAGAATCAATGATGAGTTTGATTTGCGAGAAATCACCATTGGGCTCAACTCTGGTATTCTTTCTCAAATCCCAGTTTCTCCACAAAAATCTTAAAACACGATTGTTTCGAGCAATGGTTAAATACTGCCCATCTCCTACGAATTTAAATCGTTTGTCTCCATCAAAAACGACTTGATCGGAAGGAAGTGGATAATACCCTGTTTGATATTGACAGGTGGTTTGGTGGACAAGTCTGCAGTCCGTGTGTCGATGTTGGTTAGGACGAAGAGCAGGATCACGATAGAAGCCCTGGTTGCCATGTTCATGAGAATGCCCTTGGCGACAATAGGGATCATAGTGACCATGATGGTCATGACAGCCTACGGGGAATTCAGGATGCTCATTGTGCCAATACTCATCACATTTCCAAACTGGCTGAGTTTCACAATCCCCTTCAGTACGAACGATAACCATGGGAGCGTTATCAATGAGATCAACAGAGATTTTATCTACCCAATAATTAGAGCTCATATTCGTACGAGCATTTTGAGCTACAACTTCGTAAATCTTCGCCCACGAAGTTCCTGTATTAAAACCGACCATTAAAAGAACAAATGAAAGAATTATTTTTTTAATCATAAGATACCTCCTGAAAGATGCTTTTAGTAAAACATTCAGTGAATGTCGAGGAATTTATTATATGCACAAAACTATTCTTGAACCTAAAAGCAATCCCACATAGGATTGCCCCCAATGAAGTGGATAGAAGTTCAAACAAAAAAAACAGCGCCAGAGCTTTTTGAGCCTCTCGCACAAGAACCCCACAGTTTCTTTTTGGATAGCTCTTCTCAAACCAATGACTCCACCCATGACTCCAAAAGATATTCTTTTTTGGGGGCTTTCCCTTACAAGATTGTTCGTTCTATTGAAGAGGTTGAAAAAGAACTCTGCGATCTCTCTAGCATACAAACCCAGCTACCTTCCTCTCTCACGCATATTCCATTTTTAGGAGGGGCCGTGGGATTTATCAGTTACGAAGCTATCCGCCAGTGGGAAAAACATCTGGGACCTGCCAAACCAGAACCGTTTCATATTTCAGATATTTTATTCGGATTTTATGACACTTTTTTTGTCGTGGATCACATGCAGAAAAAAATACTTCTTATTTCTTTAGAATTAACTCATCAAAGCAGAGATATATTTGCAATTTTTAAAAACATCGTATGTTCTGAAGACCGTCGCGCAGGACGAGCGGGCACGGTTCCGCTGAAAGCGGAGAGCGAGTCCGAGCACGAGCGCAAATTTCCCGCTGGGAAATTTGATAGCGTGTCTGAAGAACATACGATGTTTTTAAAAATTCCTAGTAATCTCTCTTTTGAACAGTATAGTGAAAAGATTTTAAAAGCTAAGCACTATATACAGCATGGTGAAATTTATCAGGTGAACCTCTCTCAGTGTTTACAGATGCCATTAAGTATTCCCCCATACGAAGCATACAAAAAGTTACGCGCTCTAAACCCAGCTCCTTTTTCTGCATATCTCAATTTTGGAGAAGGACAGATTCTCTGCTCTTCGCCCGAACGCTTTCTACAAACAAACGCTCAAGGGCTCATTCAAACAGAACCTATTAAAGGCACAGTCAAAAGAGGAAAAAACCCTGAGGAAGAGGAAAGTCTCAAACATTTTTTACTCACGAGTGAAAAAAATAGAGCCGAACTTATGATGATTGTAGATCTTGAACGAAATGATCTTGGAAAAATTTGTCAGTTTGGCTCTATCCATGTTCCTACGCTCTATGAGCTTAGAACCTATGCCACCGTTCACCACTTGGTCTCTGTCATCCGAGGGAAACTCAAAACAAAAAATCTGGTAGATATTCTTCAGGCCTGTTTTCCCGGGGGATCTATTACAGGAGCCCCCAAGCTTCGAGCCATGCAAATTATCGATGAACTAGAACCCCACAATCGTGGAATTTACACAGGATCCATTGGCTATATCGATTATCGTAGACAAATGGATCTAAATATTGCTATTCGTACGATTATGCACCAACAGGGGAACATTTTTTTCCCTGTAGGTTCAGGTATCGTGTGGGATTCAAACCCAACCGAAGAATATGAGGAGACCCTCTATAAGGGTCAGGCATTAATATCCGCAGTTTCACCGTAGTCATAACATAAGGAGAACTTTC
>JACPSU010000163.1 GCA_016193105.1 Deltaproteobacteria bacterium
GGCTCATTGCGGCCGTATTCGATTTTGATGCGTTATATTTTTTTACAGCACAGACATCATTAAAAGATGCCACGGTTACCAGCACAACGAGTGGCAAGAAATATAATACTTTTTTCATCATTCCTCCCTTGTTTAAGTTGTTTCACTATTATTTATCGGCCAGTGGAAACAAAAAATTAAGTTAAAGTACGTTCCAGTCTTTGACAAATTTCTTGCCCTGCTCATTTATTTTTGCTAGCCATAAGGGCTAGGGGGTGTCGTTATGAAATTTAAAAAATTTCTGGTTGTAGTCTTGTTTGTTGTTAGTTTCGTTCCCGTTCTCAGTCTTGCTAAATCCTATTCTGTATCAACTAAACTAGATGAAGGAATTTTTATGGTTCCTACCTATGACATTGTTCATACAGATTTAACTTATGAAAAAGGCATCGCCTATATTGTCCTCGATACGGAAGGAGACTGTCGAACTCAACCCGTAAGACGGTGCAGAGATTATAGCGCAGGACGACACTATGATCCTTTTTTTCAAGATTGCTGGATCGACTTCGAACTCGCATGCAATCATCAGACCGGCTATTACCCTCTCCCCGCAGATGCGGTGATCTTTGATGGAAAAACAAGACTTAAATTTATCCGAGATGGCCAATACCAAACCATTGCGCGTTGGGATCGCTTACCCTTTTTTCCCTTTGTGAGAGAACTCAATGTCCGACGGGAAAATGTGAAGATCGGCGTGTCTAAAGATCTCAAAGAGGCAACGCTATTTATAGAAACCGATAATTAAGCAGGACACTAGAGTCCTAAGCAGGGCAAAACGGCCTCTTGTATTTCTTCTTTGGTAAGCTCTTCTACTTTATTTGTATCAAGCTTATACGTGACAGTTAATTGGCACTCACCGGCCACCCCTATAAACAAGAGATCATAACGTATTTTACCGTCACGGTATTGTTTTCCAGAATATACAACACCCAAGAAGTTCGCATGTTCCTGGCCAGTAGAGTCTTCTGCTTCCTTTAATATGCTTTGGATCAATTTATCATCTAATACTTTTTTAATTTGTTTTCGAATAACAAGATTATCTGCAAATGAGAAATTTGCCAAAACAAACATGCCCACCATGGTCAATAGTGTTATTTTTTTTATCTTCATGTGGCTGCTCCTTTTCAAAACCTAACAGATGCTGCTCTGCATGTTACAGAAAAAGATGCTGAACTCTGAACCGCACCAAAGGGAGGATGAAAGAACGGAGTTTGTACTGTAGTTTCAAGAACCAAAGTTGAAAAATCAAGAGGTTTAGCATCGAGGCCTAGAGTCACATCGGGCAAAACAAGACTAATCCATTCTGAAGGAATATCTTCACGGACTGCCCTCAATCTTTCATCCCTAACAGATACCAAGGATCCCACGATCGTTCGTTCGACCACAATAGATTCTGTCCCACTCACGCTCACATTTCGACCTAAGGGTCCAACTTCTCCCTTCTCTCCTACTTGTCTAACATAGGTCAAAGAAGGCTCCCCAAGTTTTCCTGAAGTCTGATACGTCAGTTCAATTTTATTGTCTTGACTCTTGCACGCATACAGATTTGGAGAAAGAACAGGTTTCATTGGCCTGGCAAAACAGACAGGTGCTAGCATCATAGAAACCAAAAAACCAAAAAATAATTTTTTCATAAATACTCCTTTCTAGAGTTTAAACTGGTATTAGATTGATCTGATGCCATTGTCAATACGATGGCAGAACAAAGTGTTCTATGAAGTTCAGTGACTCATTTTTAAGCATTTACTTCCGCAGATACCCATGCTATAAATCCTCCGATTTTAAGCCCCGATTTTTTAAGGAGGAACAATGCAAATCATGGTGTCTGTAATTAAGAAAATAGCTCTTTATTCATTTCTTTTAGCTTTAACAGCTTGTCATACTAAAAGTTTTCCAATTTCGATTCCTTTGGATGGACAACTACTTCATTCAGAAGATTCTAAGCCCATTGCTAATTACACTACAACTTTACAACTGAAAGTGACTTATAAAGATAATGGCGCTTTTTCAACAGAGTGGGTTGATTTAGGAGAAATAAGAACAGACCTAGAAGGATCTTTTAAAACAAGCATTTCAACCTCTTTTGGTGTTTCAAAAATGGCTTGGGAAGGCTTTGAAAACATAACTATTGCTGATTATGAATTATGGATGGACTTAGGTGGTTTAATGATTAGAGCAGATCTCGATAGTGATTTTGGAGGAACTAAACCTTCTTTAGAAAACATTGAACGCTTTGCAAACCTCTATACTGTCCATTTTTATATCAGTCAGATGTCTATCAAGGTCGTTAATGTTATTAACCTGGCTAATGCAGCAAGCTCTGATATTACCCAAGATACTATTTTAGCAAATTTTGTGTCAGAAAATTTAACAGACCCTTCTTTTGATGTAGCCCATGTTATTACAATCGCTAAAAAAATCGGTTACGGCACATCCCAAGATGCAGTATTAAAAGCCTATGCTAAACAGAATGTAAAAACATTATCTCAAAGTGAACTGACTCAGCTAGCTGAAGCAGCCGCCTATGGCAACGTACGAGATTATATTTTACAACTAAAATAGCCCTCATTAAGCAGATGAAGTTTCTAAAAGATAAATCATTTTTATCTCTCTTGCTAGGCATAGGAATTTTGGGTTCGACATCTTCCCTTTTTGCTGAAATGGATTTTTGTGAAAAGCTTCTGAGTCAACTCCCTGGATTTAATCCTTTTCAAGATGAAGCTACGAGAGATCGAGAAGAATTGGGAATGATCGCACACGAAGCAGGAATTCGATATTTTTATTTGAAAGTTTCTATTGCAGATCTGCCTAAAATTTTAGAAGCACGATATCTTCCTGACTTTACATCTCCCTCTCCTCGGACAGCTTCTCAAGCCATTCTATCGCCCGTATCTACTTCCTTCATTGGCAGACCCATTGATGTTATTTTGGGAGGACTCAACATTCAGTTTGAACCGATGGCTCCCTTTCCAGGGGAGGATCCTGACAGGCCTACTCCTCTTCGCCCCAGCCCCAATCATAATGCGCTGATTTTATATTCTCCTCGCGTGCTCTCTCTTTTAAATTGGTATTTTGGAGGCAAACCTATATTCAAGAAAGACCCTGCGCAAACTGTCATCACTCACCTCCATAGAGGAGCTTCTCTCCTTTCTAGTTCTAATTCGCGTTCATTGCTTGCAGAAGACTTTAATTCTCTTCGAACCATGCAAGAAGAAGGAGATCATTTTAGCCATCCAGTCCTTCAAATCGAAGGGGCGCTCCCCAGTTATGAAATTGTGGGAATTGTGGCTCAGCCAGAAAATAAAAGAATGGTGGAAGCTATTCTTTCAAGATCACCTCTGGATCTTTCGGCGTGGAATCCAAGAATTTCATATTCTCATGAGCTTCCGGATATCGATCCGGTCCAGGTCCCTTATCTTCCCGAACATTTGCGTGCAGTAGCTGAAGATATTTCTCCCATCATTAGAAGTAATTATGGGCGAGGCGATAACGTCATCCTCGACTCAGCTGTGTTCGACTACAGTAGCAACTTTGTAACAAAAGTTCAGACGGCAGTCCCCCAAATGCTTGGGGCTATACACCCTATCGACCCAGATAATCCAACGGGTGGTATTTCAGCCCATGAAAGCAGAAATTTTGATCAACTTGAAACTGCTTTATCCAAAGGAGGGACTTTTGATGGAGTCAAACTTCCTAAACTTCTTCCAGGAGCTGAAATTTCTGGGTATGGATATTTCACAATACAAGCGATTAAAGAGTGGCGTTTTTTTCTAGTTGAGTTCCAAAATCCAAAAGGGGAAAAATGTATTGCTCTATTGATTAGAAATGGAGGAAAAAAAGAACCTCCTTCTGGTGTACCCCATCTTTTATGGGGAATCGCTTCTGTCGATCAAGATGCCCAAAATATTTCTTGGATATGGACACCTTAAGCATTCTCGGGTATCATAAGAAGATATCTGTTTATGAAGAAATATTGTCTCAACTCTCTATTAGCTCTTCTCTTTTTAACTCACGTAAGCTGCATGTTTGGGTCCTCCCCAGAGGACACAATAGATTCAGCGAATCTGGTTTTGGGACAAACAGATTTTTTGACCGTTTCTAACAATGCGGGGAGTAGCACCTCCGCCAGTTCTTTATCCGGCCCTCAAAGCGTTTTTTCTGATGGCACTAAACTTTATATTGCAGACACCAATAACAATCGCGTCTTGATTTGGAACTCTAATCCCACCTCTAATAAACAAGCGGCCGATGTCGTCGTGGGACAAGCAGACATGACCAGTAATTCAAGTGGAACCACCGCTAACACACTGACTCAACCCACAGCAGTTTATGCAAATGGCACAAAACTTTTCATCGCAGACAAAGGGAACAATCGCATTTTGATTTACGATCCCATTCCAACGTCTAATAACGCCAATGCTTCTGCAGTCATTGGCCAAGAGAATTCTACGTCCGGCGGCAGTAATCGAAGTGGAACACCCAGTGCGAAATCTTTATCTAATCCCACCGATGTTTTTTATAATGGGAGTAAACTTTTCATCGCAGATAGCGGAAACAATCGAGTTCTTGTATATGACAGTTTAAGCACAGATGCTGAAGCTTTTGCAGTCATTGGAAAAAGTGATTTTGTTAGTGGAGGCTCTCCTTCTTCAATTGCTGCAAACACTCTTAAAAACCCATCCGGTGTCTATGCAACGGCTAACAAGTTTTTAGTATGTGATAAAGGACATAATCGGATTTTAATTTATAATTTTATACCAACAAGCACTTCCAACACTACAGGAGCCAATGCCAATTTTGTCATTGGTCAAACAGATTTAACTAGTGGCAGCTCTGGAACTTCGAGCTCTACTCTTTCTGGCCCCACAGATATTCATGCCAATGGAGATAATGATTTACTGATCGCAGATAAAGACAATAATCGCGTGCTAATCTATGACACCATTCCCGGATCTAATGGAGCTAGTGCCCATAAGGTCCTAGGCCAAGCTGCCTTTGATAAATCCTCTCCCAATCGGGGAGATAGCCCCGAAGGAAATACGCTCTCTGGCCCCACCGGTGTCTTTTCCAATGGCTCCACCTTTTGGATTGCAGATACGGTCAATAACCGCGCCTTAAGATTTGCTGGCGATTAAGCTCTTTTGCCTTGCTAACCCTTTGATTTAACGGTATAATTTTAAAAAATCACCCTCATGGCACCAAAACTAGACTTTCGTCTTTTTCTGGATCGTTTAAGTCATATTTCTTGGGATTTTACGACCATCCAAAAGTATGCCTGGATCCTCCATCTTTTCATTGTTTTTTTGGTGGCTAAGAGTGCTTCTAATATTGCCGTTAATTTTTTAGACCAAAAAATTCAAGGCCCCACAAAAAAAGAAGCAACTCATCTGATTCAGCCCACTCCCACCGCCCCTAAAATTGTGTATCCGACAAAAGAACAACTCAATGTTATCACCAAGAGAAATATTTTTAATCCCAAAGCTCCAGAAGAAGATGTTTTTACCTCAGAACGGGCCAAAGGTGCGGGGCTTGACGAAGCGGGGGCTATTCCTACCTCGCTCCCCTTGGAACTTGTGGGGACCATCATTCTTTCAGATCCCAGGCGATCGGTTGCAGCCATTAAAGATAAAGGCTTGAACCAAACAGAATCCTATCAAATTGGAGATCTCATTGGAAAAAGAGCCAAAGTGTTTAAAGTAGAATCTCATAAAGTTTATTTTCAAAATGTAGATTCAGGCATATTTGAATTTGTTGAAATCCGAGAGGAGTCCAAAAGCCTTTCGTCCGCCCCCAGTGGCCCCTCTGCCGATTTGGGCACGGGGATCAGGCAAGCCGGCGAAGGACGCTTTGTCATTGATCGAGGAGCGCTGGAATCCTCTTTGGCTAATCCCAATGAGATTTTAACTCAAGCCCGAGCTGTTCCCAATATTGTCGACGGAAAAATCAAGGGATTTCGAATTTTTTCGATTAAACCTGGATCCATTTATGAAAAATTAGGGATTCACAATGGAGATGTGATCTTACGTGTGAATGGCATCGAACTCGACAGCCCGGCCAAAGCACTCGAATTTTATGGAGCCATTTCAAGTGCTTCTGATATTTCTTTGGATGTAGATCGCAATGGGCAGCTGATGAGCAATAATTATACAATTAAATAAGGGGGGCTTATGAAAATAAAAAAATGGATTGCAGTCTCACTACTCATCTTCTCCTCAGGCTATGCCCAAGTTGAGAAAGAAGTTATTATTGACGAAAAAGCTCCCGAAGGAACCAAGGCAGCTCCTAAAGTCACAAGTATTAATTTTCGCGATGAAACACTAGAAGCGGTAACAAAAAGTATCAGCAAGCTCACCGGAAAAAGCTTCATCGTCAAAGATGATTTGGGTCGTAAAAAAATCACCATCATCTCTCAAGAAGATGTCACCATCGAAGAAGCCTATCGAGCATTTCTCTCTGCTCTTGAGATGAATGATTTGACCGTTGTTCCTGTTGGAAAATTTTTAAAAGTAGTCCCGATTCAAGATGCTACAAAAATGAGTTTAAAAACCTATTCGGGAGAATATGCTCCAACGAGTGATGGCTATATCACCCGCATTTATCACTTAAAATATATTAACGCTGGCGATATCCAACGGGCACTTCAGGGGATTGTGAATCCCCGCTCCCTAGTTGCCTATGAACCTACCAATAGTCTCATTATCACAGACACTGGGGCAAATATTAATCGTATTGTAGAAATCGTCACTCACCTCGATATCAAAGGATTTGAGGAACAATTGATCGTTCTTAAAATTAAATATGCGTCTGCCAAAGAAGTGGCTGATCAAATCAATAATTTTTATAAAGATGATAAAAAGCCTGGCGGAAGCCGTTTTGCCCCTACCCCTCCCTTTGGGGGCCCTATGGAAGGGGGGGGCGGAGAATCTATTTCAAAAATTATTCCAGACCCTAGAAGTAATTCTATTATTGTGAAAGCCAACTCTCAAGGCATTGCTAAAATTAAAGAACTCATTTCAAAATTAGATACTCCTGTCGGAGGGGGTGGAAAAATTCATGTCTATTATCTCCAAAACTCCGAAGCTGAAAAAATATCTACGACTTTAAATAATCTCTTGGGGGGACGAAGCGGGGCCAGACCTCCCACAAGTTTTATGCCAGGAATGCCTCCACAAGTGGGGCCTGTAGATTTTGAAGGAGAAATCAAACTCACGGGAGATAAAGAAACAAATTCACTGGTCATCACTGCATCTCTTCAAGATTTTCAGACCTTAAAATCAGTCATCCAAAAACTAGATATCCCCAGAAAACAGGTCTATGTGGAAGCTTATATCCTAGAAGTTTCCGTCTCAAAATCTAAAACTTTGGGAATTTCCTATACAGCCGGGGTTCCAGCTCCTGGGTTTAGAAATGGACTTGTCGGAGGATTTTCGGGGACAACTCCCGGCACCATGGATATTGTGCTAGATCCCACCAAATTTCTCACACCGACAGGAAGTGGAGTTTTGGGATTTGTCACACGAGGGTCAACCCGTGTCACCCTGCCGAATGGGCAAAGTGTAAATATTCCCAATGCCACAGCCTTGGTGCGTGCCATGGCCACTGATTCCAATGCCAATCTTTTATCAGCTCCTCAAATTTTAGCCCTAGATAACGAAGAATCAGAAATTCAGGTTTCTGAGAAAATCCCGATGAGCTCGGGAGCTTCGACCACGAGCACGGGGATTATTCAAACCAATATTTCAAGAGAAGATATTGGGCTCAAACTTAAAATTAAACCTCAAATTAATGAAGTCTCCGACTTGGTTCGCTTGGCAATAGATCAATCTATTGAAGCTATTTCCAAAGACAAACCTCCTTCAGCTCTTGAAAGCCAAAGCTTTATATCGACAAAACGTGCGATGAAAACAACTGTCCTGGTAAAAGATCAAGATACCATCGTTATTGGAGGACTTTTGAGAGATAACGTCAATGAAACGACGAGTAAAGTTCCTCTGCTGGGAGATATCCCTATCTTAGGTTGGCTTTTTAAAAGCACCAATAAAGACACGGTTAAAACCAATCTCGTACTCCTTTTGACACCAACGATTATTAAACAATATGGGGACTTTAGAAAATTATTTGACCAAAAGATTAAAGAACGCCAGGAGTTCATTGATAAAAATTATCCAGATACTCACGATAAGAAAACAACCTATATGGACAACCTCAATCCTCCTAGGCGAGATGGGGCCGAGGTCTATAAAACTGAATGACATCCAAAAAAGCAAAATTAGGAGAAATTTTACTCAAGCATACTTCTCTGACTGAAAAGCAGCTTGAAGATGCTCTCCTCATTCAACGAGAAAAAGGAGGAAAACTTGGAGATATTTTGATCGACAAAGGCTATCTTTCTCCCGAGCAAATTCAAAAAGCCTTGAGCGTTCAGTTGGGCCTTCCCTTCTATCAAGAAATTCCAGGAGATGATATTGACCCGATACTGATCGATAAAATTCCCATAAACTACGCTCGCGAAAATGAGGTCATCCCCATTGTTCGAGAAACAAATCGCGTTGTAGTCGCCATTGCAAATCCTTTAAATCAGTCTGTCTTGGATGATTTGCGAATTATTTTAAAAAGTCCCGTTCAGCCTGTGATTGCAAGTCCCATTAAAATTAAAGATGCGATTAACCGCGTCTATGAAAAAAAAGAACAAAAGTCCATTGCAGAAATTGGCGAAGAAACGATGGATTTATCCTATGAACTGGAAGAGCCTGAAGATCTTTTGGATGCAAGCGACGAAGCCCCTATCATTCGGCTGGTCAATTCTCTTCTTTTCCGCGCCGTGAAAGAACGTGCCAGTGACATTCACATTGAACCTCAAGAACGAGAAGTCGTGGTACGCTATCGTATCGACGGAATTTTATATGATGTCTATAAGCCCCCCAAAGCGTTTCAAAATAGCATCACGTCCCGGATTAAAGTCATGGCAGATTTAAACATTGCTGAAAAAAGACTTCCCCAAGACGGACGAATTAAAATTAAAATTGCCGGAAAAGACATTGATATCCGGGTTTCTACGGTGCCCATTTCCCATGGGGAACGGATCGTGCTTAGACTTCAAGACAAAAGCAATGTCCTTTTGAATTTAAAAGACTTAGGCTTTGATGGGGAAATCTATGAAACACTTGATCAGCTTATTCATAAATCCTATGGCATTATTTTGGTCACCGGCCCCACAGGAAGCGGAAAAACAGCAACCCTCTATGCCTGCCTAACAAGACTCAATTCTGTCGAAATTAATATTTTAACCGTCGAAGATCCCGTAGAAATGCAGCTCAAAGGGGTCGGACAAATTCCTGTAAATCCCAAAATAAATTTAACGTTTGCCGCAGGCTTACGGGCTATTTTAAGACAAGATCCCGATGTGGTGATGGTGGGAGAAATTCGAGACCTAGAAACTGCTGAAATTTCTATTCAAGCCTCTCTGACAGGCCACTTGGTCCTCTCCACCCTTCACACCAATGACGCACCCGGAGCCATTACTCGACTTGTAGATATGGGGGTCGAGCCCTTTTTAGTTTCTTCTTCCATCTTAGGGGTCATCGGACAAAGGCTCGTTCGAAAAATATGTAAGTTTTGCAAAGAAGAATACACCCCTACCCCTCATGAATTAAAAGAACTTGGACTTTCTTTAGACCAATTCCAAGGAAAAAATGTTTATTCAGCTTCTCAGACAGGCTGTGAGAAATGTATGAAGACGGGGTATGCAGGCCGAACCTCTATTAAAGAACTTTTTGTCGTCGATGATGAAATTAGACAACTCATTTTAAGTGGAACAGACTCTTCAAATCTTAAAAAGAAAGCCATTCAAAAAGGGATGAAAACCATTCGAGATGATGGCATTGCCAAAGTCTTAGCCGGAGTCACAACCATTGAGGAAATTTTAAGAGCAACGCAAGTTGAAATTTAAAACTGATGCCAGTTTTTGACTACAAAGGGTTGGACAACAGCGGGAAAAACGTCAAAGGGAAAATTGACGGAGATAATCTCAAAATCGCCCGAGCCAAATTGAGACGACAAAATATATTCCCTATTGAGCTTATTGAAAAAGCTACGCTTGAAAAACCGACGCAAGTCGGTCGCTTCACCAAGTTTTTTAAACGTGTCAAAATCACAGATATTTCGATCATGACTCGCCAATTGGCCACTTTGATCAAAGCCAATATCCCTCTGGTAGAAGCCCTGATTGCCATTTCAGATCAGCTCGAAAACGAGCGCTTAAAACTCATCATGACAGAAGTTCGAGAACAAGTGAATGAAGGTTCTTCTTTGGCCACAGCCCTTGGAAAACATCCTGAAGCTTTTTCAAATCTCTATATCAATATGGTCAAAGCGGGAGAAACGGCTGGAACATTAGATACGGTTCTCTTGCGTTTAGCAGAATTTACGGAGTCTTCCGTAAAACTCAGAAACAAGGTCACGGGCGCTATGATGTATCCTCTTCTCATGACGCTCGTCGGAGCAGCCATTATTACAGGGCTTTTTATTTTTGTGATTCCTCAAATCACCCAAATTTTTTCTGAAATGGAACAAGCGCTCCCTCTCATTACTCGCATCGTCATTGGAATTAGCGATGCTCTGAGATATTATTGGTATCTTGTCATTCTAGGCATTTTTATTTTTTATACACTTTTTAAAAAATTCTCAGCTACAGAAAAAGGGAAACGAAGAATAGATGCCACCCTTTTAAAACTCCCTATTGTTGGAAAAATGGTTCGCATGATCTCAGTATCCAGGTTTACGAGCACGCTTTCGACCCTTTTAAAAGGAGGCGTTCCTCTTCTGGCGGCCATGGATATTGTTAAAAATGTTGTCGATAACACCTTGATTCGAGAAGCTCTGATTAAAGCCAAAGAAAATATCACCGAAGGTCAATCCATTGCCCAACCGCTTCGGGAAAGTGGGGAATTTCCGGCCATGGTCACCCATATGATTTCGATTGGAGAAAAAACAGGGGAGCTCGAATCGATGCTCAACACGATTGCAGACGCCTACGACAATGAAGTCGAGACCACGATTACAGCTTTGACTCAGCTTTTGGAGCCTATCATGATTTTGTTGATGGGATTAGGCGTTGGGATTATAGTAATGGCTGTGTTGTTGCCCATTTTAAACTTAAACAATATCGCAAGTAGTTGAAAGGAGAGAAGATGAAACATATTTTACAAAACTCAAGGGGGCTTACGCTCATTGAAATTATCGTCACCATGACGATCATTGCTATTTTTGCCACCATCGCCTTTACCCAAGTGGGGGGATATGTGGGAAAAGCCCGTATCAATGCAGCTAAAACTCAGATTAAAAACTTTGAACAAGCCTTGGAACTCTACAAAACAGACAATGACTTTTTCCCCACCACTGAACAAGGGCTCCATGCTCTTATTGCCCCTCCAACCGTTGGAAATGTTCCAGAAAACTATCCCCCCGAAGGATATTTAAAGAAAAAAGATGTCCCCAAAGATCCTTGGAACACCCCTTATGTCTATATCTGTGAAGATGGGGAAAAATATTCCATACTCTCATACGGGCCGGATAAAAAAGAGGGGGGCACAGGAAAAGGTGCGGACATCTCAAGCGACGACCTTTAATTCTAAGGGCCTCACTCTAATTGAAATCATTGTAGTCATGGCCATTATTGCCATCTTCACTGTGATTGCTTTGCCTCGTTTTCAAAACAAACTGAGTCTTCATATTAAAAAACAAGCCCGAATGCTCTCAGGTACAATTCGATTTTTATACACTCAAGCGGCACTTAAAAATGTCACCTATCGATTACACTATGATTTTGCCAATCGAACTTATTTCGTAGAAAAGTCCTCAGATGCGGTGCGGCTTACGTCGGAAGGGTCGCTGACCCAAGAAAAAAAAACAGGGCCTAAGTTTACAGAAGACAAAGAACTCTTAAAAAAACATGTGCAACTTCAAAAAAGAATTAAATTCAAAGATATTAAAACAGAACTTTCGAAGGATCTGATCACAGAAGGTCATGCCTACACCCATTTTTTTCCCAGTGGATATGTAGAACAAACCCAAATTCGCCTAGAAAGCGAAATTGGAGATATCTATACGATTGTCGTGGAACCCTTAACAGGTCGGGCCAAAGTTTACCCCTATGACATTGAAGCTAAACCATAACATCGCTGGCGATGCAGGTCTTACTCTTGTTGAAGTCTTGATTGCGATGTCTATCTTCGTCATCTCCTTTTTAGTTTTGGTGGATACTCAAAACATAAGTCTTCGAAATAGCGCCCATTCCAAACGAATGACGACGGCCACTCTTTTGGCCCAAGAAAAGCTTTCAGAAATGACTTTAAAATATAAAGGGTCAGCGACCCAAGGAAAATCTCTTTCGGAAATTCCAGAAAAAGAAGAAGGAAAGTTTGAAGGATCCCATAGCGCCTATCGCTGGGAAGAAACCTCCAGAGATTTTAAATATGATCTCACATTTTTAGCAGATATGGCCCAAGCAGCAGCCGGTGGAGAAGAGGCTGAGCCCTCTCCTTTAGCAACCTATTTACCTAAAATTTCAGAATTTATTCAAAATTCTGCCAAAGAAATTACCGTCACTGTCTTTTGGAAAGAAGGAGCCATGGAGAGAAAGGTTTCACTCACAACGCATCTGTTTGACACTAAAGCTCCTCTCCCCTTATGAAAAAAAAATCACAATCTGGATTTACTCTCATTGAAATCATCGTGGCCATGTCTATTTTTTCTTTTATTGCAATGGCGACGGCTACCTCTATTTCTCGAGGGATGGCTGTGAAAAAAAGAGCGGAACGCGAATGGGATGAAACGCATGGCATCCGAACAGCAATGAATTTTTTAAATCGAGATATTTCTTTAGCCTTTCATGTTAAAAAGCCACCCCAAGGTGCTTTTTTCACGCAAGATAGCTCTCGCTGGTTTAAAACTTACTTTAAGGGACAAGCAGACCAACTTTCCTTTACCTCTCTTTCAAACAGAAGGCTTTACACGAATACCCATGAGTCAGAAGTTTGCGAAGTAGGCTACTCTTTGACATCCTCTGAAAAAGAGGAGGATTCGGAAAAAAATGGTCGCTATTCTCTTTCTCGTCGAAAATCTCCTGTTATCGATGAAGATCAGGAAAGAGGAGGAGACCCTTTTACCTTGATTGACCATCTCAAGGAGATTCAATTCAAATACTACTCTCAAAAACAAGATCGATGGTCAGAAGAATGGGATACTTCCAGACGTGACACTGAAGATCGTTTTCCCGATGCCGTGGAAATAAAATTCATTGTCCTCCAAAACCAAAAAGAAGTTGAGTACTCAACTAAAATCATGGTTGCAAACCCCAATAACGAAGAAATTCAACCTCCTCAGGGAGACAAGGACAAGGACAAAGATAAGGATAAAACGCCATGAACAATTTAAACAGGATGTTCAAAAAGGTTCAGATGCTAGGCGCCCGAGGAGGCGCGACTGAGGCGTACTTAAATCGTACGTCGAAGGAGAGACGACGAGGGCAACAACGCAGATGAACCTTTTTCAACATCCTGCTAGGAATCAAAGAGGGGTAGCTCTCATTTTAGTGATCAGCTCTATTGCCATGCTCACCATTATGATGGTGGAATTTACCTTTGGTTCTCAACTAAACCTACGCATCTCTAAAAATTTTCAAAATGCTTTAAAAGCCCAAGCTTTGGCCAGGTCAGGCATTCATTTTGCTCTGCTAGAGCTTAAAGTTTATAAATCTCTTAAAGATAACCCCATGGTCAAACAAATTCCAGGCTTTCAAGAAAGTATGCTCGATCAAATTTGGCAGTTTGGGTTTATTTACCCCCCTATTGCAACTAAAAAAGCAACCTTTGGCAAGGAAAGAACTCTTGAAGAATTTACTCAAAAATCAAAAATTGATGGGAAAATTAATGTGACTATTCAAGATGAAGGTTCTAAAATTAACTTAAATGACCTCGAAAATATCCAATATAGAGCCGCCATCATCCAACAGCTCGATAGCATCTTTGAACATAAAAAAACGACAGATGAAGAGTTTCTTCAAGCCTATAAAGATCTTCAGTTTACAGACCTCATCAATAACATTGTGGATTGGATTGATAAGGATACGGGGCGCATAGGGGGAGGCGATGAGGAAAGTTATTACAGCCGCCTTCCTGTCCCTTATCGATCCAAAAATGCCCCTCTGGATACCGTTTCAGAACTGGGCCTCATAGAAGGCTTTAACGACGATACCATCTTTAACTTGCTTCTCCCCTATGTAACCGTGTATCCTACAGAGGGAATTAATGTGAATACAGCCGATGCCACAATGCTTTTAACCATCAGTCCAGACTTGACGCCAGAAGAGGCTCAAAAAATTGTAGAACATCGTCAAAAATCTGGAGGATTTAAAACACCTCAAGAATTTGAGGATTATTGTAAAAATACTCTTTTAAAAAGTGCTGATTTTAATAAAAATCCAAAGATTCGTTTAACAACCAGTACGAATGTCTTTTCATTAGAATCAAAAGCAGAAGTGGGAGGCGCCACACAAACCGTTCGAGCTGTCGTGAATCTTTCAAAGCTCTCTAATGATGGCGCTCCTCAGATCATTTATTGGAATTTAAACTAAAAAAATATGCGCGTCATAGGCCTAGACATTGGAAGCACTTCCGTTAAGGCAATCGAAGTTGAGTTTGGCTTAAGACAACTTGAGCTCATCGATTTTTTTGAAGAAAAATATCCCTTATCTCAAACTTCACCCTCTTCTGAGCAGATCCAAAAGACGATTGAAAATCTTTTTTTAAGAGGCGGCCTTACCCTTCCCTTTAAGATGGTAGCCTCTCTTTCTGGGCTCTATGTTTCTTCCAAGCAACTCACGCTTCCCTTCACCGATAAAGTCAAAATTAAACAAACGCTCCCCTTTGAATTAGAAGAACACATCCCTTTTGCCTTAGAAGACATTATTTTTGATTACCAAATCATATCGATGGCAGAAAAAAATGCGCAGCTTTTAATTTTAATCGCCCCTAAAGATATTATTCAGGAACGCTTGGCCCTCTTCCCACAAAAAGAGCTTTCTCCCGACCTTTTAACTTCAGATGCCGTAGCTTTGTATAACTTAACCACCTCAGGCTTTTGGCAAGCTTCTGAAGCCGTTTATGCTCTCGTGAATATCGGCCATCAGCAAACCTCTGTTTCTATTATTGAGGAGACTAAAATTAGCCAGGTTCGTTCTATTTCCATCGGAGGTCAGGCCATTACCCAAGCCATTCAAGAAGCCTATCATCTCTCTTTAGAAGATGCTGAGCGGGCTAAAATTGACAATGGATTTGTTCTCACAGACTCATCCAGCGCCTCCAAAGATCAAATCAAATTTTCAGACTGTATCAAAAAAGCCCTAGATCCCTTGGTCAGTCAACTCACCCAAACTTTTCAATCCGTACGCTCTAAAGGAAAAGGGGTCGTTCAAAAGATTTATATTACAGGAGGGACTTCTCTTTTAAGAAACTTGCCTGCGTATTTATCGCAAGAACTTCACATGGAAGTTGAATTTTTAAAATGCCTCTCTAGCTATGAAACCAGCAATATCGCCGACCAAGATGAAAATAATGCGAAAGCCTCTGGGGCCTTATCTTTAGCTTTAGGACTCATCGGAAAAAGCTACGGGGAACAATTTAATTTCAGAAAAGAGGAATTTTCAAAATATCAACGGGGTCCCTTAGGCAAAGAAGTTCGTTACTTTTTGGGGATGGGGAGTCTTGTTTTGGCTATTTTATTTATGAACATGATTGGAAACTATTTTATTCTCAGATCCACTTTAAAAAGCATTAATCTCCAAACGGTTGAAGTGACCAAGAAATTTCCGATTAAAATCCCAGAAAACTTACTTGAAAATGCCACCCAACTCAGAAGCTATCTTTCTAAAAAAGCCAAAGAACAAAAAGAAAAAATAGAAGCCTTAGGAGGAGGAAAAGGAGAAACCTTAACGGCCCTTCAAGTCCTCCAAGAGCTCTCGTCTTTAGTTCCCAAACCAACTCTTTTTGATGTGCGAGAATTTTCTTACGTAGATGGAAAAATTAAAATTAAAGCCATTTCTGATTCTTTTAACTCTATTGATACCATTGAAAAAAGCTTAAAAAATCATTCTCAGTTTACAAAAGTGACCAAAGGAGAAATTTCAACCGCTTCAGATGGTCAAAATAAAGATTTTACGATCACCTTTGATATCAAGAAAGGGAAAAATTCATAGCCCCACGGAAATCATAATGAAAAGATGGCTTCAAATTCTGAAAGAAAAATTAAACCCAGCACAGCTGAGAGAAAATAAGCTTTTGGCCCCTCTTTTCCTTTGGTACGACGGACTTCCTCCGGATCAAAAAAATATCGCTCATACTTCTTCTATTATTGGAGGGGTTTTATTTTTACTCCTCTTAGTCTATTGGGGACATATCAAAGGAGAAGGTTTAAGAGAGCAAATTGAAGCACAAAATTTAAATCTCAAAGAATTGTCTCGCACTGAAGAGCAGTTTCGGGAACAATCCATCGCTTTAAAAATCCTAGAGCGAGAAGCTAAAAAATTAGGAGCTGATTTTTCTCTTCTTTCTTCCTTAGAACAACTGGCCCAATCTTCTCAAATTGGAAGAGAATCTATTGAATCTATTAGTCCCAAACAACTTCCTCCGGGAGAATATTTTGTCGAAACTGAAGCCACAGTGCAATTGGTTCGTGTAACCCTCAGACAATTGGTTGAATATTTTTATAAAATAGAAACCTCTCCCAATACTCTTCTTTTAAAAGAATTACGAGTCAAACCCAGATTTGATAATCCGCAATTTTTAAATGTTACGTTTAAGGTTTCGGCGTATAAGCCAAAGGACTAGTCTATGAAAAAAATAGCACGGATTGCAGGATACATTCTCTTCGGCCTCTTTGTTTTCATATTCTTTACGTATCTTAATTTCCCGTATGACAAACTCAAAGATAAGATTTTTGCTCAAGTGGAGCAAAAGACAGGGCTCAAATTAGATGCCGCGGAAGTAAAAACCACCTGGACCTTGGGATTTGTGTTTAAGGGGGTAGAGCTCAGTCATCGTGCGATGAATATTCCTCAGATTCATCTGGCTCATTTAAAAGTTTCTCCCTCTCTATTATCGCTTCTGTTCTTTCGCCCAAAAATGAAATTTGAAGTTGGATTTACAGAAGGCTCTCTTTCAGGCACTCTCCATCAAAAAGGGAAAACTCAAGACATTGGCTTAGAATTTGATTCTTTAAATTTCACTAAAGATTTAAAAGGAGCCTTCCCCGTAGATCTTCAAGGAATTCTACAGGGAGAATTTAATGTGGCCGGAGACTTTGTTCAAATGAAAGACCTCAATGGCAACATGGATATTCGCATTCAAAAATTTGGATTGGCTCAAATGAATGTTTTAAATATGAATATTCCACAAATTTCTTTATCTAAAATGCTCCTTCGGGGAACGCTTAAAAATGACCGTTTGGTGATTGAAAAAATAGATATTGGAGGGGACAAAGAAGATCTTCAAGCCAATGCCTCCGGAGATATTCAACTAGACCCCAGAAATTTAAATAACAGCAAATTAAATCTTACGTTAAAATTTAAGCTTTCTGAAAAATTGAAGAAAGAATTTAGTCTCTTCTTGCCCTTTATTGCTAACGCGCTTAATCCCCAAGGATTTTATTCCTTGGCCATTACCGGACGACTCTCCGCTCCCATGGCGCTGCCTAAGAAATCGTAGAAGCTGTTCTTAGTTTGTCTTTTTCTCTTCTGGACACACCACGGGAAGATCTACATTTTTAGTTTCTTTGGACATGGAACAATAGGTGCTTAAGAGATCTCCATTGGGCACAATCCCCCCAAAGTGAACATCTGGAAATGTCTTTGCTAATTTTCCAGAAGCATCAAACTCTGTAGGCAAGAGAGCTTTTAAATCTGCGATGGGTCTATAGAAAACAACCGTTCCGTCTAGGAGCACTGTTCTTTCCTGTCTCTTCTTTTTGCCAAAGGGCGCTGCAAAAGGCCCAGATAAAATATCATTGACCATGCATGAACCGGCTCGGCATCCAAAATACTGCTCATATTCATCAAAGGCGGGAATCAGTTTTCCTTCCCGTTCAGCTCTATTGGTTCCCAGCATATTGGCAACAATTTTTATCCCTTCAGATGTATCTGAAATACTTTCCCGTGCACTTCTTAAGAGATCTGCCCCATTGGAATTAATCGCTAAAAGCCTAGGATATTGCTTAATATCATCCACAACATCTTTAAAAGTCATCTGTCTTCGACTTTCTCTATCTTTGGCCATATATTTATCCCGAAGACTCAACGCATCATCGAAATTATAGGCAGAAATAATTTTAGCCCAAACAGAAACACCTTTCATGGCTGTTTTGGCGCTATTGGCTTCCACATGATCTAAAGTCACAGTGGTTTTTAAAGATCTGCGACGTCCCCAATGCCCAAAATCAAAAGTCACCTTAAAATCTGCGGATTTAGAAACAACTTCCAGTCGACGTTGAGATTCTTCTAAGGTCGGTAAAAACTGAGCTGTGATAAACTGTTGAAACTCGGAAGGAGTTTTAAATACAGCCCCTGCTTTTCCATCTTTCATAAGATCTGAAACCACCAAACGAATACTCTCATCACGAATGCCCTTCAATGTAGAGTCTATGATTTCTTGTGTATACTTCGGAGTCAGAATTTCGGACATCATCATGGGGAGCCCTTTTAAACTTAATACCGGCAAAAGGAGTGCAGAATAAAAATTAGCTCTTGCATTATAGCCATCCAATTTTAAAGCTTCTTCAAAGGCTTGGATCGCTAAATGTGAGGCTTTAGGCGATTCTAAAGCGGTCTGACCTAACAAAGCAAATCTTTCTGCCTTTTCTTTAGAATCATCATCGCTCTTTTGAATTTCTTCAGCAGATTGCGTAAAAATTTGATTGGGCGAACCCTCTCTACTTTCAAATTGATTTTTCTTACTTGAACATCCAGCGACCATCAATACCACTGTTAAAACAAGAACATATGAATAGGCTTTCATCTGATTATTTCTCCTTTATAAATTGTTAAAAATAATATTTCTAAACCCACTGCTTGATATATCGGGTGGAAATAAAAAAACTTTAGCCAAATATTTTAAATAAAATCAGATTTGGTAAAGAGAGATTCAAGGGTGAAGCCGGCTTTTTGAAGGGTTTCTTTGCCCCCTTCTTCACGATCGACAATGGCCAGCACGCGCTTTACGACATAGCCAGCCGCTTGCGTGCGTTCGATGGCCTGAAGGGTTGAGGCGCCGGTCGTCACCACATCTTCAACAACAGCCACCTTCATCTCCTTGGCTAAGTTGGCTGAGCCTTCTACCCATTGTTCTGTCCCATGTTTTTTGGGCTCTTTTCGAATGTAAAATGAAGCAATAGGATTTTTTTGAAGTACACTCACCAAAGAGGTCGCCACACTCAAGGGATCGGCTCCCATCGTAAGCCCCCCGATGGCTTTGACTTTTTCTCCTGATTGTAATTTTTCATACAAAAGCTGCCCAATGAGATAGATCCCTTCAGGATGAAGAGAGGTTTGTTTGACATCAACATAAAAGTCCGATTCCTTCCCCGAGGATAAAATGACTTTCTTTTTTAAATAGGATTTTTCTTTAAGAAGACTCAACAACTGACTTCGCAAGGATTTTGAATCACTCATCCAGCTTGAGCCTTTTTTTCTCTTTTCTCAACCCACTCCAACATATCTTCAAAAACTTTTTCTTTCCCAACTTCATGAATCAGCTCATGATAAAAATGTGGGTAAATTTTTAGAGTACGATCGGGGGTAGAGAGAGCCTTAAATAAGGATTCTCCCCCTCGATGATCAATAATTTTATCTTCCCCCCCTAAAAGAAAAAGCAAAGGGGCTTGAATTTCAGACACTTTTTCCTGAACATTTTTAATCGCTTGCAGCATTCCAACATAAAGAACTGCAGAAATTTTTTGATGAGCCAAAGAATCGCGATCTAATGCTTGAGAAACTGTGGGGTCATGCGACAAGTGAGAGCGATTCACCTCATTATGAAGCGTCAAGCTTGGCCATATTTTAGCACAGATGCCTGCAAGTTTTTTCTTCCACTCGGGAACTTCGAGCGCCAATTTTAGAATCGGATTAGACAAAATGACCCCCTGAGGAACGATTTCATGCCTACGAGAGGTATCCACCAAATACTGCAAACAGACCAGCCCCCCAAAACTATGTCCAAAAAGATACAGGGGGCGATTATTTTCATGAATCGAAACCAGTTTTAAAAATTTTCCTAAATCATCGGCCAAAATATGGAGATTTGGCGCATGTCCCCGTTTTCCTCTAGAACGCCCATGCCCTCTTTGATCATAGCCATAAAACGCCATCGATTTATGGGCAAAGGCATTGATGAACTGTTGATACCGTCCAGAATGCTCCCCCAAGCCATGAATAAACACCATCACTTTGTCACAAAAAACGGGCCGCCAGGATTGATAAGTCAGAATCGTTTTATCTGCACCTTCGAAGAGTCCCTTAAAATATTGACAGCTCTCATGAATCATAAAAATGTTTCCTCGCGCATCAGAGATTTTAACAAAGGTTTAGAGGTCTCAATAAAGGATGCCCAACTTCCAGATCGAGGTTTAGGATTTCCGGTAGATAAAACCAGTTTATTTTTTGCACGCGTCACTGCCACGTAAAAAAGCCTCTTGGATTCTTCTGCCTCACACTCACGTTCTTTTTTCTTAATTTCATTGTATATAGGATCTTGGGTCAATGACCCTTCTTTTAGCCCAATCCCAATTTTTTTGTCAATGAGAAGCAAGGGAGAATCTTTTCTGGGCAGATATCCCAAATCTGGAAGATAGACGGTATCAAACTCAAGCCCTTTGGCTTGATGGACGGTCAAAAGTCTCACCCCCTCTTGAGACGTCTCTTGGGTCAGCGACCCTTCCAGAGGTTCTGAGGCAATCACCTCCTCTTCTTGCAACGCTTCCATATAATTTAAAAATTCTTGCCACTCAAAATCTGGATTTTGGCTTTCAAACTCTCGAATGAGTTTTAAAAATCGCCGTACTCGAAGCGTA